>NZ_JAOWGZ010000102.1:0-32931 GCF_030332875.1 Citrobacter sp. Cpo045 | reverse complement strand
AGTTTCCTGCGGCCCGCAACCCTTAAATGACAGAAAAATGACTGACTGCTGCATTCCACAGCAAAACCCCGCCTTATACCAATTTACACACAGAGTTATCCACAAACCACACGATCGTTTCTACGATCCTCTCGTTATATCAGCCTCCTTCAACAGAAAAAGAAGAGGTCAAAATCGAAAATTAAAAATTCGCGAGCGTTGCGCAAACGTTTTCGTTACAATGCCCCCGCAAAACAAGGATGCCCCGTAAGGGGCGTTAGCTGAGTTTTTAGCCAAGAATTCACCTAACGCTCTCTGTAATAGTCAAATCCAGGGGATTTACCATGCAACAACGTCGTCCAGTCCGCCGCGCTCTGCTCAGTGTTTCTGACAAAGCCGGTATCATCGAATTCGCTCAGGCACTTTCCGCACGTGGTGTGGAGCTGCTGTCTACAGGTGGCACTGCGCGCCTGTTAGCGGAGAAAGGTCTGCCAGTGACCGAAGTTTCCGATTACACCGGCTTCCCGGAAATGATGGATGGACGCGTGAAGACCCTGCATCCGAAAGTCCACGGTGGCATTCTTGGTCGTCGCGGTCAGGATGACGGAATTATGGAACAGCACGGTATCGCCCCTATCGATATGGTGGTTGTAAACCTGTATCCATTCGCCGAGACAGTGGCACGCGAAGGCTGCTCGCTGGAAGATGCGGTAGAGAACATTGATATCGGCGGCCCGACCATGGTGCGTTCCGCAGCCAAGAACCATAAAGACGTAGCGATCGTTGTGAAGAGCAGCGACTACGACGCCATTATTAAAGAGATGGATGCCAACGAAGGCTCCCTGACTCTGGAAACCCGCTTTGACCTCGCGATTAAAGCCTTCGAACACACCGCCGCCTACGACAGCATGATTGCCAACTACTTCGGCAGCATGGTTCCGGCTTACCACGGTGAGAGCAAAGAGGCCGCCGGTCGTTTCCCGCGTACGCTGAACCTGAACTTCATTAAGAAGCAGGATATGCGCTACGGCGAGAACAGCCACCAGCAGGCTGCCTTCTATATAGAAGAGAATGTTAAAGAAGCGTCCGTTGCCACCGCGCAGCAGGTACAGGGCAAAGCGCTTTCCTACAACAACATCGCAGATACCGACGCGGCGCTGGAGTGCGTGAAAGAGTTCAGCGAGCCAGCCTGTGTGATCGTTAAGCACGCTAACCCGTGCGGCGTGGCGGTAAGTACCTCTATTCTCGACGCTTACGACCGCGCCTATAAAACCGACCCAACCTCCGCGTTCGGCGGCATCATCGCTTTCAACCGCGAACTGGATGCCGAAACCGCGCAGGCAATTATCTCCCGTCAGTTCGTGGAAGTGATCATCGCCCCGTCCGCAACCGAAGACGCACTGAAAATCACCGCCGCCAAACAGAACGTTCGCGTTCTGACCTGCGGTCAGTGGGCACAACGTGTACCGGGCCTGGACTTCAAACGCGTTAACGGCGGTTTGCTGGTTCAGGACAGGGATCTGGGGATGGTGAGCGAAGGCGAACTGCGCGTGGTGTCCAAACGTCAGCCGACCGAGCAAGAGCTGCGCGATGCACTGTTCTGCTGGAAAGTCGCCAAGTTCGTGAAATCCAACGCCATTGTTTATGCCAAAGAGAACATGACTATCGGCATAGGCGCAGGCCAGATGAGCCGCGTGTACTCCGCAAAAATCGCCGGGATTAAAGCGGCTGACGAAGGTCTGGAAGTGAAAGGCTCTGCAATGGCCTCTGACGCCTTCTTCCCGTTCCGCGATGGTATTGATGCTGCCGCCGCCGTTGGCGTGAGCTGCGTTATCCAGCCCGGTGGTTCTATCCGTGATGACGAAGTCATTGCCGCTGCCGATGAACACGGTATCGCGATGATCTTTACCGACATGCGCCACTTCCGCCATTAATCCACGGAGCAGACGATGAAAGTATTAGTGATTGGCAACGGCGGGCGCGAGCACGCCCTGGCCTGGAAAGCCGCACAGTCCCCGCTGGTTGATACCGTTTTTGTCGCACCGGGTAACGCCGGTACCGCACTGGAGCCCGCGTTGCAGAACGTGGCTATCGGCGTCACCGATATTCCAGCTCTGCTGAGCTTTGCCCAGAACGAGAAAATTGACCTGACCATCGTCGGCCCGGAAGCGCCGCTGGTGATTGGCGTGGTCGATGCGTTCCGCGCCGCTGGCCTGAAGATCTTCGGGCCAACCGAAGGCGCTGCACAGCTGGAAGGCTCCAAAGCCTTCACCAAAGATTTCCTCGCCCGTCACCAGATCCCGACGGCGGAATATCAGAACTTCACTGAGATTGAGCCAGCGTTGGCCTATCTGCGTGAGAAAGGCGCGCCGATCGTCATCAAAGCTGACGGCCTGGCCGCCGGTAAAGGCGTTATCGTGGCGATGACGCTGGAGGAAGCAGAAGCCGCCGTTCATGACATGCTGGCAGGTAACGCTTTTGGCGATGCGGGCCACCGTATCGTTATCGAAGAGTTCCTCGACGGCGAAGAAGCGAGCTTTATCGTAATGGTCGACGGCGAGCATGTGCTGCCGATGGCCACCAGCCAGGACCACAAACGCGTAGGCAACGGCGACACTGGCCCGAACACCGGCGGTATGGGTGCTTACTCACCAGCGCCGGTGGTAACTGATGAAGTGCATCAGCGCACCATGGAACGCATTATTTGGCCAACCGTAAAAGGTATGGCGGCGGAAGGGAATACCTACACCGGTTTCCTGTACGCGGGTCTGATGATCGACAAACAGGGCAATCCGAAGGTTATCGAGTTCAACTGCCGCTTCGGCGACCCGGAAACCCAGCCGATCATGCTACGCATGAAATCGGACCTGGTGGAGCTTTGCCTGGCCGCCTGCGACGGCAAGCTGGATGAGAAAACCTCCGAGTGGGACGAACGCGCCTCGCTGGGTGTCGTCATTGCTGCCGGAGGTTATCCGGGCAACTACAACACCGGAGATGAGATCCACGGTCTGCCGCTGGAAGAAGTAGAAGACGGAAAAGTGTTCCATGCAGGCACTAAACTCGCCGAAGACGATCGCGTGTTGACCAGCGGTGGTCGCGTGCTGTGCGCCACCGCCCTGGGTCATACCGTGGCTGAAGCGCAGAAACGCGCTTACGCCCTGATGACCGACATCCGCTGGGATGGCAGCTTCAGCCGTAACGACATCGGCTGGCGCGCCATTGAACGCGAGCAACGCTAACGCGAAATTTTCGCCAGCAGCGTTTTACGCGTAATGCCTAACTGACGGGCGGCTTCCGTTTTATTGCCGCCCGTTTTTTCCAGCGCCGCCAGAATCACCTCTTTTTCGACATCCACCAGCGGTTGGATCTCGCCACTGAATTCCGTTTTTATCGGCGTCGCGGCAATCGCCATCGGCAGCTCGCGTTCGGAAATATATTCTCCCGTCAGCAGCACCACCGAGCGCTCAATCGCATTTTCCAGCTCACGAATATTGCCCGGCCAGTCGTAGTGGATCAGCAGATCCATCGCCTGCGGAGTAAAGCCTTTCACCGCTTTACGGTTACGCGCGGCAAAACGCTGGAGAAAATGTTCGGCTAACAGCGGAATATCTTCCCGGCGCTGGCACAGCGCTGGCATTTCAATGGTGACGACGTTCAGGCGATAGTAGAGATCCTGACGAAAGCGCCCGGCACTGACTTCCTCGGCCAGATTACGATGCGTGGCGGCGATCAGCCGGACATCAACCGCAATAGTCTGATTGCTACCAACACGCTGCACTTCTCGCTCCTGGATAGCCCGCAGCAGACGCACCTGCATCAGCGGTGAAATATCACCAATTTCATCAAGAAATAACGTGCCGCCATCGGCTTCCACAAAGCGACCTTCCCGCCGTTTATCCGCCCCGGTAAACGCCCCTTTCTCGTGACCAAAAAGTTCGGACTCCAGCAGCGATTCATTAAGCGCCGCGCAGTTGAGCGTCACCAGCGGTTTATCGCGACGGGCGCTGCTGGCATGCAGCGCCCGGGCCACCAATTCTTTCCCCGTACCGGAGTCTCCGTGAATAAGCACCGTAGCATCCGAGGGCGCAACCATCGCGATTTCATTGAGCAACTTCTGCATCGCCGGACTGCTGCCAATCATGCCAAACTGCGCAGCCGACGCCGATGGCAGTTCAGCGCCCGTTTCCCGCGTATGCGCCAGCGCCTTTTCCAGCGTCTCCTGCAGACGGTCAAAATCCAGCGGCTTGATTAAGTAGTCCAGCGCCCCGGTTTTAAGCGCCTCAACGGCGGTCTCCACACTGGAGAACGCCGTCATGATCAAGACCGGAATCGCCGGATTCAGCGCTTTAATCTCTTTCAGCGTTGCGATGCCGTCCATCTCCGCCATGCGTACATCACACAGTACTAAATCAAATACGCGTTCGCGCACCTGTTCCAGCGCCGCTCGCCCGCTATAGGCCAGCGCGACCTCATAACCCCAGCCGCGCAGCAGCGCCTGTAAAATGGTGCAGTGGCTGATATCGTCATCTACCACCAGAATATTGATTTTTCCGCGCGTCATCCTTGTTAATCCTGTTGTTTCGCTTTGGTCGGCAGCCAAAGGGTAAAGGTCGCGCCTTTGCCCTCAACGCTTGCCACCTGAATGGTGCCACCGTGCTGTTCGATAATGTTCTGCACTACCGCCAGCCCGAGGCCGGTTCCGCCAGCTTTGGTCGTATAGTAAGGCGTAAAAATGGCCTCCAGCTGTTCCGCCGCAATCCCCTTCCCACTATCGGTAACCACAATTTTAACGCGATCGCCGCTGCTTTCATTCGCTTCAACCGTGATCGTGCCCTGACGACCAATCGCATGAATGGCGTTCAGATACAGATTCAACAAAACCTGAGTCAGTCGGTCAGGATCGGCCTGGATAGCGGGCAGCGTAGAATTGGCCGAAAAGCGGAGCTGGATTTCCCGGCTTGCCGCATCCTGACTCACCAGGTGTAATGAGTGGGTGATAACCTCATTGAGATCCACCTTTTGCAGCGTCAGATGCGCAGGTTTCACCAGCTCCAGCAACTCACTCACCACCCGATTTAAACGATCCGCCTCTTTCGCCATCACCTGTGCCAGCTCGTGCGACTCGCCTCCTGCCGGGGTTCGCTCGGCAAAATACTTCGCTAACCCTTTGATCGATGAAAGCGGGTTACGAATTTCATGCGCCACCCCAGCCGCAAGATGACCGAGCGCTAACAGTTTTTCTTTACGCTTCATCGCATCCTGGAGTTCTTTGTACGAGCGCTGATAGCGCTGATACCAGAAGAACGTCAGCACGGTGGCCAGCAACACAGCCGCCAGCGCAGAGAGGACTATCAGTGTGTTACGCCACTCCCTTGCCTGAGTCGCTGTCAGATCGCTGGCATCAAAGGCGATAAATATGGTTTGTGCAGGGGTGATAAGCTGCCCGTCATTGCTGGCACAGCGCGCCATGCCGTGGCGTCCTGGACCATACATCGGCTGAAACTGGCGATAAATTTCCAGTGCTGGCGTTTTTTCACCATCCCTCGCTGGAATTTCAATATTCCGCCAGCTTTCTTGCTCCCCAGGACTAAGCTGTCGCAGGACATCCGATGAATAGAGCGTTTTGCCGACCATCGCGGAATTGCTGTGGGTAATAATGACACCATGCTCATCGACGACAGCAAACCATAGCACGCCAGGCTGTACAGCCATTTCCTCCAGTAGCGTCTGCTGCTGAGCATGATGCATGCGCATCCCCATGCCTACGCGCGTACCAGACTCCAGAGCGCGAATGAGCACGCTGCCTTTTTCCAGTAGCGTTTGCCGCGCGGCACCACTTTCCCGCCCATAGTCCCGAATGGTCATAATCGAAAACCAGCCGACCAAAACCAGGATTGCCGCCAGCAAGAGTCGGCTCAACCACTTTGCCACCGTATCCTTATAAAGACGCATACGCTCTCCCTTCACCCCGCTTGTTCCTTTCATCGTTGCAGGTATACAGCAGAAATCATGCCATTTTTTCCCCCTGATAACCCTGCCCTCAGACACAAACAGCTGAAAGTAACGGGTAAAAATGACTCGCTGACGCGTTCTGGCGAGTCATTTTTACTCGTTTCCCTGCAAAGACGGCGGGTACAACGCCCGCAGGACTGGGATTGCCGCTTTGGCACGGAAGATGCAAAAGGGAATGTAAGTAACCAACAGGAGAACGAACGATGAAACGGAACAACAAACTGGCACTGATTGCACTTTCTCTTATCGCACTTGGCTCCACCCCGGTACTGGCACAGAATCACTGGAGATATGGCGACGGAATGCAGCAACGGGGCGGTACGCCAATGACCGCTGAGCAGCAGGCTGCCGCACAGAAAATCTATGATGATTATTATTCCCAGACCAGCGCGTTGCGCCAACAGCTGACATCCAAACGTTATGAGTACAATGCACTATTAACGGCCAGCTCGCCGGACACGGCAAAAATTAACGCCGTTGCAAAAGAGATGGAAGCGTTGAATCAGTCTCTGGACGAGCAGCGCGTTAAACGTGATGTCGCAATGGCGCAGGCTGGCGTGCCACGTGGCGCGGGAATGGGCTACGGCGGATGCGGCGGTGGCGGTAACCATCGCGGCGGCGGTCATATGGGAATGGGCCACTGGTAAAAGACTTAATGCCTGATGACGATATACGGATCAGGCCTGCTGATTTCCTGTATTCAGGTTTTCAGAAAGTTTTGGCTGTAGGCTGCCAGTGACAAAAATCTTCATTGGCGACCAGCAGTAGCTGCGACCCTTCGGGCGCTTCCAGCCATGCCACACTCACCTCTACGGATGAATGTCTCTGGCGGCGCTCGATATGGTTTATCGCCCACGACTCCAGGTCTGGCTTCAGCGTTTCACCTTCACAGGTTGTGACCGTGTTATCCGCATGCCAACGTCCCTGACGCAATATCACCCGCCCCTGACGCAGCGCATCGCTGGTCTGGCGAATTTGATCGGCTCGATAGCGGTAAAGCGCGATTTGATCGCTGGAAAGCTGCTGCTTTTGCCCGTCGACTTCACGCTGCATGAAGCTCAGTTCGCCCCGGTCATCGAAGCGTATACGGACATGTTCAGCCGGTTTACTGTAAACGTTGAGTTCTATCAGAGAGAGCGAATCACCCTGCCAGCGGTATTCACTGGTAGTGGTTTCGCCTTTACGCCACGGACTAAATACCGAGAGCAAGTGAACATCGTCACCGGAGTCTTTACGCCAAATGCGTACCGCCCCCTGATCGCCAACATAGCCGCTGGCCGTGAAAGGAGGAAGCTCAGAATGGCTACCGCAGGCAGACAGTAACAGAACACCTGAAAGCCAAAGCGTATGACGCCAGATGGACAAAAGGGGCGAAACCGCCCCTTCGTTAAAACTGTTCACTGCCACGCGAATTACTTAACCGCGTCTTTCAGTGCTTTACCAGAAACAAATGCCGGTACGTTAGCTGCGGCGATTTTGATTTCTTTACCGGTCTGCGGGTTGCGGCCAGTGCGCTCAGCACGGTGGTTCACTTTGAAGGTACCGAAACCAACCAGTTGTACAGCATCGCCTTCTTTCAGAGACTCAGTAATAGCAGCCAGAGTGGATTCCAGAGCAGCTTTAGCCTGTGTTTTAGACAGTTCTGCTTTGTCTGCAATTACATCAATCAGTTGAGTCTTGTTCATAAGTTATCCTTACAATGTGTTTATCGCTTGCTAAGCATCGAGTGCGACGGAAATGCCAGAAAAGCACTCTCCTGCATACACGCACCGATAGCCACTTTTTTTCGCCCCCCAAATGTAGACCAGACCGGGGGCGGATGGGAAGCCTTCAGGCACGACAAATCAGGCGTTAAATCACGTTTTGTGGTGTCATTGCTGAAAATTTATACCAATATTGCTCTCGCCAGCCTCGCGCAGGTCTGCACGCAGCCCTTTTATCAGCTCAATATCGCGTTCTTCACAGTCGGCTAAAAGTCGGAAAATTTCCCACTGAATATCCCATTCTTGCTCAACGGCAGGGTTTTCTTTGAGCTCTTCATCGGTCATTTCACGACCAGCCTGAGTCATTTCCAGCATCGCAACCGTCGTAATCGAAGCCTTACTAACTTCGATTGCATGCTCCAGCGTTTCACCGCTAAGACGCGAATGCATCAGTTCGCTTAATGCCACACAAGCATCAATCGCCGGATAAACACCGTACAGATCGTAATCGTCTGCAGAAGGAATGGCCTCTTCAAATTTTTCCAGCTGGCTGTCGAAATTGATTTTCGCGTCTTTAACCGTCAGCGCTTCCCAAATCAGATCCAGAATTCGGCGGTAAATCTGTCCATCGCCAAATTCAGTTTGCTTGCAGAACATGGCGTAGTTTGGGTACATGCGTTCGCACAGACAAGCCATAAACGTGACGTGCTGCCAGCTTTCCAGCTTCTCCAGACGCAGGTGAATCGGATTTTGTAACATGATGAGTTCTCAAATACGGAAATTAGCCGCAGTTTACCCGATATGGGGCGTTTTTGCTGCAAGCCGAGTAAAAGCCGGGCGTTCGGATGCCACTGCATCTGCCCAGCGTGTGGGTTCCGGCAAACGATAGCCGTTCATACAGCGTTGAACCCACGCCAGTGCGCTGTCCATACTCACGCGGTGGCCCGTGGAAATAAACAACGGGTTACAGCGCGCTTTGCTGCGCCAGACCCATGCCAGTTGTTCGCCTTTATCCAGCAACGGCGCTAGCGCACCAGGTTCAGCAGCGAGCGATTCAAACTTGCCGCACAACCGTTTTTTCGCCACGCCGATCGTTGGTACGTCCACCAGCAGGCCAAAATGGCTGGCCACGCCCAGACGACGCGGGTGAGATATGCCATGACCATCAACGAACAGCAGATCTGGCTTGTGCGAGAGCAGTTGCCAGGCGGCCATCAGCGCGGGAGTTTCACGAAAGGAGAGAAAACCGGGAATGTAGGGCATGGTGGTGGCGATACGCGCCACCTTGTATTCGACCAGTTCAAGCGTGGGATACTTCAGTAAGACCATCGCGGCTCGCGTCACTTCGCCACCCTGCTCAAACCCAACGTCCGCCCCGCCGATCAGATCCGGCGGATCGTTCTTCAGACGATCCTCGCGGATCACTGAAGAAGCCAGTTCAAGCTGCTGCGCGCGTAATGACGCGAGATCCATGATGACTCCTTAGCGGTGGTACTGTTCGGACAACCGATGTACCGCCTCCACAAAGACACCCGCATGTTCTGGCGGGACGTCCTGATGAATGCCGTGGCCCAGGTTAAAGACATGCCCTTCACCCTGACCAAATCCGGCCAGAATTGTCGCCACCTCTTCTTCGATGCGGGCTGGCGGCGCATACAGCATGGACGGATCCATATTGCCCTGGAGCGCCACTTTATGACCTACACGACGACGCGCATCGGCAATGTCAGTGGTCCAGTCGAGACCTAACGCATCACAGCCGGTTTCCGCCATCGCTTCCAGCCACTGACCACCGCCTTTGGTAAACAGGGTCACCGGTACGCGACGACCTTCGTTCTCGCGCAGCAGGCCATCAACGATTTTGTGCATGTAGTACAAAGAAAACTGCTGATAGTCGCGACCGGTCAGCACGCCACCCCAGGTGTCGAAAATCATCACCGACTGCGCACCCGCTTTGATCTGCGCGTTCAGGTACAGCGTGACGCTCTTCGCCAGCTTACCAAGCAGCAGATGCAGCGCTTTGGGGTCGGCGTACATCATCTTTTTAATCACGGTGAAGGCTTTGCTGCTGCCGCCTTCAACCATGTAGGTCGCCAGCGTCCACGGGCTACCGGAGAAGCCGATCAGCGGCACTTCGCCTTTCAGTTCACGGCGGATAGTGCGCACCGCGTTCATCACGTACCCCAGCCCATCTTCCGGGTCCGGGATCGGCAGTTTGTCGACATCAGCCTTGCTGGTAATCGGAGAGGTGAAGCGTGGGCCTTCTCCTGCTTCAAAATACAGCCCGAGTCCCATCGCATCCGGGATCGTCAGGATATCCGAGAAGAGGATCGCGGCATCAAGTTTATAGCGACGCAGCGGCTGCAGCGTGACTTCGCAGGCCAGCTCGGCATTTTTGCACAGCGCCATAAAATCGCCCGCTTCGGCACGGGTAGCTTTGTATTCCGGTAAATAGCGGCCTGCCTGGCGCATCATCCATACCGGAGTGACATCAACGGGCTGGCGCAGCAGCGCACGCAGATAACGATCGTTCTTCAGTTCGGTCATTTTTGCAGTTCCTTATTGCGTCAGTCCATCAGTGTATCACCACTCGCTCTTTACTCGTACTCAGCCCGACACATTGCCACAGTGTCTTCAATCAATCGACGCGCGACAGTACCCGGCGGGGGTAAGAGCGGTAAGTCGTCATAGCGATACCAGTTCGCTTCCAGCAGCTCTTTCGGGTCGATGACGATTTCGCCGCTATCATACTCCGCCATAAATGCGGTCATCAAAGACTGCGGGAACGGCCATGGCTGAGAAGTGACATAGCGCAGGTTTTTCACCTTGATGCCGCTTTCTTCCATGACTTCACGCGCCACCGCCTGTTCTAAGGTCTCACCTACTTCGACAAAACCCGCCAGTACGGTATGCACACCGTTACGATGGCGAACATGTTGGGCAAGCAGGATGGAATCATCTCGGCGAATAGCGACGATTATGCACGGGGCAATTTGCGGGTAATAACGTTCACGGCAGTGGCTACAGAGCATCGCCCACTCCGTTTTACTCGGGTGCATGGGATGGCCGCAGTAGCCGCAGAATTTATGCGAGCGATAGAACTCCGCCAGCTGTACGCCGCGTCCGGCCAGTTGAAACAGGCCAACGTCCTCGTCAATGACCTGGCGCACCGACCCCATATCGTGTCGACGCTGCTGCTGCACCAGCCAGACAGTCTCCCCTTCCCACTCGCCTATTGGCAGCGCGCGCTGACCAATCAGATCAAAACGGGCTGCGTCGCCATAAGGTAGCTCGCCATGAGGTAACCATAACTTTTGCTCATGACTGACGATCCACCAGCCGCTATCTAATTTTTCAATTATACGATCCATATCTCTTGCGCAACCTTTGCTTCACAGGCATGTTGTTTACATTATTTTTACATTTACGGGTGAGCAGTTCCTAAACACCATCTTGCGGAGTCAATCATGCTAAACCAGCTGGAAAGCCTGACGGAGCACGTCGGAGGAAGTAATAAACTGGTTGATCGCTGGCTACATGTACGTAAGCACCTGCTCGTGGCTTACTACAATCTGGTTGGCATTAAGCCTGGCAAAGAATCGTACATGCGACTCAATGAAAAAGCGCTGGATGATTTTTGTCAGAGCCTGGTCGATTACCTCTCCACCGGACACTTCAGTATTTATGAACGTATTCTCCATAAATTGGAAGGGAACGGGCAGCTTTTAAAAGCCACAAAAATTTGGCCGCTGCTGGAAGCCAATACGCAGCTGATCATGGACTACTATGACTCCAGCCTGGAAACTGCGATTGATCATGATAACTTCCTTGAATTTCAACAGGTTTTATCGAATCTTGGCGAGGCACTGGAAGCCCGATTCGTGCTGGAAGATAAGTTGATCATGCTGGTATTTGACGCAATGCACGAGAGTAACACTCTCAAACGTCATGCTTGAGATTTGCGGCATTAACGCGTAGTTTACATTCATTACCTCTTTACTGAGGTTACTTCTTGTCGGAGTGCTTATTTTCCACAGCAGCATGAGTGGAAAAGGCTGAGACCGTTAATTCGGGATCCGCGGAACCTGATCAGGTTAAAACCTGCGAAGGGAACAAGAGTCAATCTACAATAGCATCGCCTCCGGGCGAGCTTCTCTCTTGCTTCATCCGTCGTCTGACAAGCCATATCCTTACTTTTATTTGGAATGAGCTATGTCTGCCACTACTAAACCATCACGCCGCGAACAGCGCGCTCAAGCCCAACACTTTATCGATACCCTGGAAGGGACCGCCTTCCCTAACTCAAAACGCATTTATATTACCGGTTCGCAGCCGGATATCCGCATTCCGATGCGCGAAATTCAGCTCAGCCCAACGCTGACTGGCGGCACAAAAGACAACCCGCAGTTCGAAGAGAACGAAGCCGTTCCGGTATACGACACCTCCGGACCGTATGGCGATCCTGACGTGGCGATTAACGTCCAGCAGGGTCTGGCAAAGCTGCGCCAGCCGTGGATTGCGGCGCGTAACGATAGCGAAGAATTAGACGACCGGAGTTCCGCTTATACCAAAGAACGTCTGGCCGACGATGGCCTGGACGAGCTGCGTTTCACCGGCCTGCTGACGTCAAAGCGCGCCAAAGCGGGTAAGCGAGTCACCCAACTGCACTACGCCCGCCAGGGAATAGTGACCCCGGAGATGGAGTTCATCGCCATCCGTGAAAACATGGGCCGCGAGCGCATTCGCAGTGAAGTGCTGCGTCACCAGCATCCGGGGATGAACTTTGGTGCACGCCTGCCGGAAAACATCACGCCGGAATTCGTGCGTGATGAAGTGGCCGCGGGCCGTGCGATTATTCCTGCCAACATTAACCACCCGGAATCCGAGCCGATGATTATCGGTCGCAACTTCCTGGTGAAGGTTAACGCCAACATTGGTAACTCTGCCGTCACCTCCTCCATTGAAGAAGAGGTAGAGAAGCTGGTGTGGTCGACGCGCTGGGGCGCTGACACGGTGATGGATCTCTCCACCGGTCGCTATATCCACGAAACCCGCGAGTGGATCCTGCGTAACAGTCCGGTACCGATCGGTACTGTGCCGATCTACCAGGCGCTGGAGAAGGTCAACGGGATCGCCGAAGATCTCACCTGGGAAGCCTTCCGCGACACGCTGCTGGAGCAGGCCGAACAGGGCGTCGACTACTTCACCATTCACGCGGGCGTGCTGCTGCGCTACGTGCCGATGACTGCCAAACGCCTGACCGGCATTGTCTCACGCGGCGGTTCAATTATGGCGAAATGGTGCCTTTCTCATCACAAAGAGAACTTCCTGTACGAACATTTCCGCGAGATTTGCGAAATCTGCGCCGCCTACGATGTCTCTTTGTCGCTAGGTGACGGCCTGCGCCCGGGTTCAATTCAGGATGCGAACGACGAAGCGCAGTTCTCCGAGCTGCATACGCTGGGCGAGCTGACCAAAATCGCCTGGGAATACGACGTGCAGGTGATGATAGAAGGTCCAGGTCATGTGCCCATGCATATGATCCAGCGCAACATGACCGAAGAGCTGGAGCACTGCCATGAAGCACCGTTCTACACTTTAGGACCGTTGACCACCGATATCGCACCGGGCTACGACCACTTCACTTCCGGGATCGGTGCGGCGATGATCGGCTGGTTTGGCTGCGCGATGCTGTGCTACGTCACGCCAAAAGAGCACCTCGGCCTGCCGAACAAAGAAGATGTTAAACAAGGGTTGATTACCTACAAGATTGCCGCCCATGCAGCTGACTTAGCAAAAGGTCATCCGGGCGCGCAGATCCGCGATAACGCCATGTCGAAAGCGCGCTTCGAATTCCGCTGGGAAGACCAGTTTAACCTCGCGCTCGACCCGTTCACCGCCCGTGCCTACCACGATGAAACCCTGCCACAAGAATCCGGTAAGGTCGCCCACTTCTGCTCCATGTGCGGGCCGAAGTTCTGCTCGATGAAAATCAGCCAGGAGGTTCGCGACTACGCTGCCGCACAAACGATTGAAGTCGGCATGGCAGATATGTCGGAGAACTTCCGCGCCAAAGGCGGCGAAATCTACCTCAAAAAAGAGGAGGCGTAATGTACCAGCCTGATTTCCCGACCGTGCCGTTTCGCCTCGGGCTTTACCCGGTGGTGGACAGCGTGCAATGGATTGAACGCTTGCTGCAGGCGGGCGTACGCACGATCCAACTGCGCATTAAAGATAAGCGTGATGAAGAGGTCGAAGCCGACGTTATGGCCGCCATTGAACTGGGGCGTTGCTATGACGCCCGTCTGTTTATCAACGACTACTGGCGTCTGGCAATTAAGCACCGCGCTTACGGCGTACATCTGGGCCAGGAAGACCTTGAAACCACCGACCTGAAGGCGATTCAGGCGGCGGGGCTACGCCTGGGGGTCTCCACTCACGATGATATGGAGATCGACGTCGCGCTCGCCGCCAAGCCTTCTTATATCGCGCTGGGTCATGTTTTCCCCACGCAAACCAAACAGATGCCTTCAGCCCCGCAGGGACTCACGCAACTGGCAAACCATATTGAACGATTAGCGGATTACCCGACCGTCGCCATTGGCGGTATCAGCCTTGAGCGCGCCCCGGCGGTACTGGCGACCGGCGTCGGCAGCATTGCCGTGGTCAGCGCCATTACCCAGGCGGCTGACTGGCAGGTCGCCACGACCCAACTACTGGATATCGCGGGAGTGGGCGATGAATGACCGCGACTTTATGCGCTACAGCCGCCAGATCCTGCTCGGCGATATCGCCATTGAAGGCCAACAAAAGCTGCTCAATAGCCATGTGCTAATTGTCGGTTTAGGCGGGTTAGGTTCGCCTGCCGCGCTGTATCTGGCGGGAGCAGGCATCGGAAAATTGACGCTGGTAGACGATGACGACATTCATCTGAGCAACCTGCAGCGCCAGATCCTGTTTACCACTGATGATATCGCACGTTCAAAATCGCAGGTTGCCCAGCAGCGCCTGACGCGGCTCAACCCAGATATCGAGCTGGTGTCACTCCAGCAGCGACTGAAAGGCGATGCGCTTCGGCATGCGGTAGCGCGTGCCGATGTGGTGCTCGACTGTACCGATAACATGGCCACGCGCCAGGAAATTAACGCCGCCTGCGTAACGCTCAACACCCCGCTCGTCACCGCCAGCGCCGTCGGCTTTGGCGGCCAACTGATGGTGCTGACGCCCCCGTGGGAACAAGGATGTTACCGCTGCCTGTGGCCGGACGATGTAGAGCCCGAACGCAACTGCCGTACCGCCGGTATCGTCGGACCGGTTGTGGGCGTGATGGGCACCCTGCAGGCGTTGGAAGCGATTAAATTGCTCAGCGGTATTGAGACGCCCAGCGGAGAGCTACGCCTGTTTGACGGTAAAACCAGCCAGTGGCGCAGCTTCGCACTACGACGCGCCAGCGGCTGCCCGGTATGCGGAGGGCAACATGCAGATTCAGTTCAATGATGAGCCGATGCAGTGCGCCGAAGGACAAACCGTCAGTGGGCTGCTCACTGCGCTTAATCAGCTTAAACCGGGCGCGGCGCTGGCGCTCAATCAGCAGATCCTCCCGCGCGAGCAGTGGGAGCAGCAAATCGTGCAGGAAGGCGACCAGATCCTGCTTTTTCAGGTTATTGCAGGGGGTTGATATGTTACGTATTGCCGACAAAACGTTTGATTCGCATCTGTTCACCGGCACCGGAAAATTTGCTTCATCGCAGCTGATGATCGAGGCGATTCGCGCCTCCGGCAGCCAACTGGTAACGCTGGCCATGAAGCGCGTGGATTTGCGTCAGCACAACGATGCCATTCTGGCGCCGCTGGTAGACGCTGGTGTGACGCTGTTGCCCAACACTTCGGGGGCAAAAACCGCTGAAGAGGCGATTTTTGCTGCCCAGTTGGCGCGTGAAGCGCTGGGCACAAACTGGCTGAAATTAGAAATCCACCCGGACGCCCGCTGGCTGTTACCCGATCCAATCGAAACATTGAAAGCCGCAGAAGTACTGGTGAAAAAGGGCTTCGTGGTACTGCCTTACTGTGGCGCAGATCCGGTGCTGTGCAAACGACTGGAAGAAGTAGGCTGTTCTGCAGTCATGCCGCTCGGCGCGCCCATCGGTTCTAATCAGGGGCTGGAAACCAAAGCGATGCTGGAGATTATTATCCAACAGGCGACCGTGCCGGTGGTGGTTGATGCAGGCATCGGCGTCCCCAGCCACGCCACGCAGGCGCTGGAAATGGGCGCCGACGCGGTGCTGGTCAATACGGCAATCGCGGTAGCCGACAGCCCGGTGATGATGGCAACCGCCTTCCGCCTGGCCGTTGAAGCTGGCTTGCTGGCACGCCAGGCGGTACCAGGAAGCAAAAGTTCGCAGGCAAGTCCCACCAGCCCGTTAACCGGATTCCTGGAGGCCTTCGCATGAAAACGTTCAGCGACCGCTGGCGACAGCTGGACTGGGATGACATCCGCCTGCGTATCAACGGTAAAACCGCCGCTGACGTGGAGCGCGCCCTCAACGCTTCGCATCTTAGTCGCGACGATCTGATGGCATTGCTCTCTCCTGCCGCCGCCGATTATCTGGAGCCGCTGGCGCAGCGGGCGCAGAAGCTCACCCGTCAGCGTTTTGGTAACACGGTGAGCTTTTACGTGCCGTTGTATCTCTCCAACCTTTGCGCCAACGACTGCACCTACTGCGGTTTTTCGATGAGCAACCGTATCAAACGCAAAACGCTGGACGAAGATGAGATAATACGGGAGTGTGCGGCTATCCGTGAGCTGGGCTTTGAGCATCTGCTGCTGGTCACCGGTGAACATCAGGCAAAAGTGGGGATGGATTACTTTCGTCGCCATTTGCCCGCCATTCGCCGCCAGTTCGCCTCTTTACAGATGGAGGTACAGCCGTTGTCAGAGGCTGAATATGCAGAGCTGAAGACGCTGGGGCTGGATGGCGTAATGGTGTATCAGGAGAGTTATCATGAGGCAACTTACGCTCGTCACCATTTAAAAGGGAAAAAGCAGGATTTCTTCTGGCGCCTGGAAACGCCGGACAGGCTGGGCCACGCAGGGATCGACAAAATCGGTCTTGGCGCGTTGATTGGTTTGTCCGACAGCTGGCGGGTTGATTGCTATATGGTGGCTGAACATCTGCTATGGATGCAGCAGCATTACTGGCAGAGCCGTTACTCTATCTCCTTCCCTCGCCTGCGCCCATGCACCGGAGGCGTTGAACCTGCATCGATCATGGATGAGCGACAGTTGGTCCAGACCATTTGCGCGTTTCGTTTACTGGCGCCAGAAATTGAGCTGTCGCTCTCCACCCGCGAATCGCCATGGTTTCGTGACCATGTGATCCCGTTGGCGATCAACAACGTCAGCGCCTTCTCAAAAACCCAGCCCGGTGGTTATGCCGATAACCACCCCGAACTGGAACAGTTCTCCCCGCACGACGATCGTCGCCCAGAAGCCGTTGCTGAAGCACTCATGGCCCAGGGTTTACAGCCCGTGTGGAAAGACTGGGACAGCTATCTGGGGCGCGCTTCACAGGTACCGTAGGTCAGGAGCAATCGCATAAACAAAAAAACCCGCTTTCGCGGGTTTTTTCTTCACTGACACTTAACTGCTCGGGCTCTGGCCTTCATCGCTATCGTAAGCGCTCGTGAAATTATCGGCGATTACAGCGCGACAACGTTAACAGCAGACGGGCCTTTAGCGCCATTCTCCACGGAGAACTCCACCTTTTGACCTTCATCTAACGTTTTAAAATCGTTACTCTGGATAGCGGAGAAATGCACAAACACATCCTTGCTACCGTCCTGAGGAGTGATAAAGCCGAAGCCTTTATCAGAGTTAAACCATTTTACTAAACCAGTCATTTTGTTAGACATAGATACTTCCTTTCATGTTTTTGAGCCGCTTATGCAGCGAAGATGGCCTGTTTTGCAGAAATTAACTTATGGGGCACTTAGGGAGGAGGCTCATGAAGAAGAGTATCTGAGGATAACGCTTGAACTGAGAACTGCTTTACTAAAACTGCTTGCATAAGGTCTGTGTTCCAAACCGATGCCGCTATAGTAGACCTACTTCTAATCATTAAGCAAGCATTAATTTTTTTAATACTCACTGAGTGATGCAATGTTGAACCATCGCGGCTAAGCATCCTGGATAACAGCTTGATCTACAATGAACAAAAGCCCCGACTATTGCAGTCAGGGCTTTACGTTACTACACACTTCAAATTTAACATTAATAAACTTAACGATTTAATACTGCTGATGGTACTACTTTAAAATGTACACGTTTACTACAGATAATATTGGATATTGATACTAACTGAAGCTTTCCTCTATTTACCGTTAAACACATTCCACCCGCTTGATAATAGAACTCAAGGCTGGTGACCTAAACAAGTACACTTCCCCTCGCGACATATACTCTTTGATGCGTTGCCTTATTTCCCTTGTGATAACCAGAAAAGCAGAAATCACAAACATTTACTATAAAATCATGGCGTTACATCGTCGCGTTTTACTGACTTTTTGCGATTAGATATATCAACTACGTGGCCTGAAAGCATTGTCGAAGTGAAAAAATAGCGTTTTCAGCATCGACTATCCCATACAAAAAATACTTCGTGGCCTTTATCGCAAACCCCAATCAAGCTCTACTAACACTTACTACGTTAACAGCAAACTACAATTTCTCCGCTGTTAAGTATTAACATACGGGTTTAAAAAACGCTGTCAATACTGTTTTTTATAACATGTATTTATTGACAGTAATTATATATTCCAGCATGTGATAAGCGAGTCAAAAAGCCGCTGGCCCTGGTCCAGATCGCAGGGTTCCGCCTCTTTTTGTAACCGGTTTCAGAAAAAGCGGCTTTCTTTGTGATGCCTTGCACACAATCGTTGCAAAGCAGTTGTTGCTATGGCTGGCTCGCGATAATTATCAACTCACACATGTTGATCGAGACTGCTTATGAAAAACATCGTTTTATGCTGTGCCGCCGGAATGTCCACCAGCATGCTGGTGCAAAGGATGAAAGATGCCGCCCAGAAAAAAGGCGTCGACGTCACTATCAAAGCCGTCCCGGTGGCCGAGTTTGAAGAGAATATCGCTACAGCGGATATCGTTTTGCTCGGTCCACAGGTTAAGTATGAACAGGCCAAGCTACAGGCGATCGCCGACCCACTAGGCAAAAAGGTCGCCGTTATCGACATGATGGATTACGGCATGATGAAAGGCGATGCGGTACTGGATAAGGCGCTGAAACTACTGGAGTGATGGTATGGAAGAGTTAGAAACGATCATCATGGAGTTATTGGTAAACGCTGGCGCTGCACGCAGCCAGGCCCTGACGGCACTGCAACTGGCGCGTAAGGGTGATTTCGCCGGTGCAGAACAAGCGATGACGGAATCACGCGAGTACGTCAAACAAGCGCATAAAATCCAGACCCAGCTGATCGGTATTGACGAGGGCACCGGCAAACTACCGGTTAATCTCATCACCGTCCATTCGCAGGACCACCTGATGAATGCCATGGTGATTCAGGATCTGGCCGGCGATATGATTGAGCTTTATCGGCGGTTACCACCGATAAGTTAATGACACTGCCGGATGGCTTCGTAGACCTGATAAACGCCATCAGAAATAACATAGACATAAAAAAACCCGCCGAAGCGGGTTTTTTATTATGGTCGGCAACGATTAATCGTTGTCAGAACCGCCCAGGCCTGCGTTCAGCAGTTCTGCCAGGCTGGCAGACGCATCTTCAGCAGTTACCTGCGGTGCAGCTGGCAGTTCGCCCGCTGCGCGACGGCGCATACGATCCTGGTGGTACGCATAACCAGTACCTGCCGGGATCAGACGACCCACGATGACGTTCTCTTTCAGACCGCGCAGTTCATCACGTTTACCTGCAACAGCTGCTTCGGTCAGGACACGCGTGGTTTCCTGGAACGATGCTGCAGAGATGAAGGACTCGGTTGCCAGAGACGCTTTGGTGATACCCAGCAGATCGCGGGAGAACGTTGCACCCACTTTGCCGTTCGCTTCCAGCTCGCGGTTTGCGATCTTGACGCGGGAGTATTCAACCTGCTCGCCTTCCAGGAAGTCGGAGCTACCAGCGCTTTCGATGGTGGCTTTACGCAGCATCTGACGAACGATAACTTCGATGTGTTTATCGTTAATCTTAACACCCTGCAGACGGTATACGTCCTGAACTTCGTTAACGATGTAACGAGTTACAGCATGCACACCACGCAGACGCAGGATGTCGTGCGGCGCTTCCGGACCGTCGGAAACCACGTCACCACGTTCTACACGTTCACCTTCGAACACGTTGAGCTGACGCCATTTCGGAATCATCTCTTCGTACGGTTCGCTACCGTCTACCGGGGTGATAACCAGACGACGTTTACCTTTGGTTTCTTTACCGAAGGAAATGATGCCGCTGATTTCAGCCAGGATTGCCGGCTCTTTCGGACGACGTGCTTCGAACAGGTCCGCAACGCGCGGCAGACCACCGGTGATATCCTTGGTACCGCCGGATTCCTGCGGAACACGCGCCAGGGTGTCACCAGAGCTGATCTGTACGCCATCTTCCAGCTGAACAATCGCTTTACCCGGCAGGAAGTACTGAGCAGGCATATCGGTGCCTGGGATCAGAACGTCGTTGCCCTGAGCATCAACAATTTTCAGTGCCGGACGCAGGTCTTTACCACCCGCAGTACGCTCTGCAGAATCCAGAACCACCAGAGAAGACAGACCGGTCAGCTCGTCGGTCTGACGAGTAATGGTCTGGCCGTCGATCATGTCAGTGAAGCGGACGAAACCACTCACTTCGGTGATAACCGGCATGGTGTGCGGATCCCAGTTTGCTACGGTTTCGCCGCCAGCAACCTGTTCGCCATCACCTTTCGCCATAACGGAGCCGTAAGGCACTTTATAGCTTTCTTTGGTACGGCCGAATTCGTCGATCAGTTTCAGTTCGGTGTTACGTGAGGTGATAACCAGTTTACCGCTGGAGTTCACAACCGACTTCGCGTTGCTCAGACGGATGCTACCTTTGTTTTTCACCTGGATGCTGGATTCAGCAGCCGCACGAGATGCCGCACCACCGATGTGGAACGTACGCATCGTCAGCTGTGTACCCGGTTCACCGATGGACTGTGCCGCGATAACGCCGATTGCTTCACCTTTGTTGATGATGTGGCCACGCGCCAGGTCACGACCATAGCAGTGCGCACATACACCAAAGTCGGTGTCACAAGATACAACGGAACGGACTTTAACGGAGTCAACGGAGTTCTCTTCCAGCAGATCACACCACTGTTCGTGCAGCAGCGTGTTGCGTGGAACCAGAATATCCGCCGTACCCGGCTTCAGAACGTCTTCAGCAGTTACACGACCCAGAACGCGATCGCGCAGCGGCTCTTTAACATCACCACCCTCGATAACCGGGGTCATGGTGATGCCTTCCAGAGTGCCGCAATCGTCTTCAGTAACAACCAGGTCCTGCGCGACGTCAACCAGACGACGAGTCAGATAACCGGAGTTCGCTGTTTTCAGTGCGGTATCCGCCAGACCTTTACGAGCACCGTGAGTAGAGATGAAGTACTGGAGTACGTTCAGACCTTCACGGAAGTTCGCGGTGATTGGCGTTTCGATGATGGAGCCATCTGGCTTCGCCATCAGACCACGCATACCGGCCAACTGACGAATCTGTGCTGCAGAACCACGCGCACCGGAGTCGGCCATCATGTAGATGCTGTTGAAGGAAACCTGCTGCTCTTCTACGCCGTCACGGTTAATAACGGTTTCGGTTTGCAGGTTATCCATCATCGCTTTGGATACACGATCGTTCGCCGCAGCCCAGATATCGATAACTTTGTTATAGCGTTCGCCTGCGGTTACCAGACCAGACTGGAACTGCTCCTGGATCTCAGCAACTTCAGCTTCCGCTTCAGAGATGATCTCGTGTTTCTTCTCTGGGATGACCATGTCATCAATACCAACAGATGCACCTGAACGCGCTGCATATGCAAAGCCGGTGTACATTGTCTGGTCAGCGAAGATAACGGTCGGCTTCAGGCCCAGAATGCGGTAACAGGTGTTCAGCATTTTGGAGATAGCTTTCTTGCCCAGCGCCTGGTTGACGATGGAGAAAGGCAGACCTTTCGGTACGATCATCCACAGAATGGCACGGCCAACGGTCGTGTCTTTCAGGCTGGTTTTCGCAACGAATTCGCCGTTTTCATCTTTTTCATATTCGGTGATACGCACTTTAACGCGCGCATGCAGAGAGGCCAGACCTGCGCGATAGATACGCTCAGCTTCTTTCGGGCCAGTCAGCACCATGCCTTCGCCTTTGGCGTTAACACAGTCACGGGTCATGTAGTACAGACCCAATACAACGTCCTGAGACGGAACGATGATAGGTTCGCCGTTCGCCGGAGACAGGATGTTGTTGGTAGACATCATCAGCGCACGCGCTTCGAGCTGGGCTTCCAGCGTCAGCGGTACGTGAACAGCCATCTGGTCACCATCGAAGTCGGCGTTATATGCCGCACAAACCAGCGGGTGCAGCTGGATAGCTTTACCTTCGATCAGTACCGGTTCAAATGCCTGGATACCCAGACGGTGCAGTGTTGGTGCACGGTTCAGCAGTACCGGGTGTTCGCGGATAACTTCGTCCAGGATATCCCAAACGACAGCTTCTTCACGCTCAACCATTTTCTTAGCGGCTTTGATGGTGGTGGCCAGGCCACGCAGTTCCAGCTTGCCGTAGATGAACGGTTTGAACAGTTCCAGTGCCATTTTCTTCGGCAGACCGCACTGATGCAGACGCAGGTATGGACCTACGGTGATTACAGAACGACCGGAGTAGTCGACACGCTTACCGAGCAGGTTCTGACGGAAACGACCCTGCTTACCTTTGATCATGTCGGCCAAAGATTTCAGAGGACGTTTGTTAGAACCGGTGATCGCACGACCGCGACGACCGTTATCCAGCAGGGCGTCAACCGCTTCCTGCAGCATACGTTTTTCGTTGCGTACGATGATATCCGGCGCAGCCAGATCCAGCAGACGCTTCAGACGGTTGTTACGGTTGATAACGCGACGATACAGATCGTTCAGATCCGACGTTGCGAAACGACCGCCATCCAGCGGAACCAGCGGACGCAGATCTGGCGGCAGAACCGGCAGAACGGTCAGGATCATCCACTCTGGCTTGTTGCCAGACTGTACGAAGGCTTCCAGCAGTTTGATACGCTTGGTCAGCTTCTTACGCTTGGTTTCGGAGTTGGTTTCGTTCAGCTCTTCGCGCAGAGTTTCACACTCTTGCTCCAGATCCATGCTCTTCAGCAGGGCCTGAATAGCTTCCGCACCCATCTTCGCGTCGAATTCGTCACCGAACTCTTCCAGCGCGTCCAGATACTGCTCTTCAGTCAGGATCTGTTGACGTTCCAGGTTAGTCATACCGCCTTCGATAACTACATAAGATTCGAAGTACAGTACGCGCTCGATATCGCGCAGTGGCATATCAAGCAGCAGACCGATACGGGACGGCAGAGATTTCAGGAACCAGATGTGAGCAGTCGGAGACGCCAGCTCGATGTGGCCCATACGCTCACGGCGTACTTTAGTCTGGGTCACTTCAACGCCGCACTTCTCACAGATCACACCACGGTGTTTCAGGCGCTTGTACTTACCGCACAGGCACTCGTAGTCTTTTACCGGCCCAAAGATACGGGCGCAGAAAAGGCCGTCACGTTCAGGTTTGAACGTACGGTAGTTAATGGTTTCCGGCTTCTTAACTTCACCGAAAGACCATGAACGGATCATGTCTGGCGAGGCCAGAGCAATTTTGATCGCATCAAACTCTTCGGTTTTAGTCTGCGCTTTCAGAAACTTTAATAAATCTTTCACGGATTTGCTCCCGTCGGAGTTAGCACAATCTGGCGCTGGCTGTTACGCCAGCACCAGTGACCTGTTTGATCGAGAGTTACTCGTCTTCCAGCTCGATGTTGATACCCAGCGAACGAATCTCTTTCAACAGTACGTTGAAGGATTCCGGCATGCCTGGTTCCATCTGATGGTTGCCGTCCACGATGTTTTTATACATCTTAGTACGACCGTTCACGTCATCAGACTTAACGGTGAGCATTTCCTGCAGGGTGTATGCTGCGCCATATGCTTCCAGCGCCCACACTTCCATCTCCCCGAAGCGCTGACCACCGAACTGCGCCTTACCACCCAGCGGCTGCTGAGTAACCAGGCTGTAAGAACCGGTAGAACGCGCATGCATCTTGTCATCAACCAGGTGGTTCAGTTTCAGCATGTACATGTAGCCAACGGTAACCTGGCGCTCGAATTGCTCACCGGTACGACCGTCGAACAGTGTGATCTGACCGGAAGTCGGCAGGCCACCCAGCTGTAACAGTTCCTTGATTTCAGACTCTTTCGCACCGTCGAATACCGGCGTTGCGATCGGCATACCTTTTTTCAGGTTTTCAGCCAGACGCAGAACTTCTTCATCGCTGAAGGTATTCAGGTCAACTTTCTGACGAACATCTGAACCCAGATCGTAAGCACGCTGGATGAATTCGCGCAGTTTCGCGACTTCTTGCTGCTGTTTCAGCATGGCGTTGATCTTATCGCCGATACCTTTTGCAGCCATACCCAGGTGGGTTTCAAGGATCTGACCGATGTTCATACGCGATGGTACGCCCAGCGGGTTCAGTACGATATCTACCGGCGTACCGTTAGCATCGTGTGGCATATCTTCGATCGGGTTGATCTTAGAGATTACACCCTTGTTACCGTGACGACCTGCCATCTTATCACCAGGCTGGATCCGACGTTTAACCGCCAGATACACCTTAACAATCTTCAGCACGCCCGGTGCCAGATCGTCGCCCTGAGTGATTTTACGGCGTTTCGCTTCGAGTTTTTTCTCGAATTCGTGTTTCAGTTCGTCGTACTGCTCAGCCAGTTGTTCCAGCTGATTCTGTTTCTCTTCGTCGGTCAGGCCGAGTTCTAACCAGCGGTCACGCGGCAGTTTGTCGAGCTTCTCAGCTTCAACACCACCGGAAACCAGCACAGCGTAGATACGGCTGAACAGGCCAGCTTCGAGGATCTGCAGTTCTTCAGACAGGTCTTTTTTCGCCTGCTTCAGCTGCATCTCTTCGATTTCCAGCGCACGTTTGTCTTTTTCTACGCCATCGCGAGTAAAGACCTGAACGTCGATAATCGTACCGGAAACACCGTTTGGCACGCGCAGAGAAGAGTCTTTAACGTCAGACGCTTTCTCACCGAAGATCGCACGCAGCAGCTTCTCTTCTGGCGTCAGCTGGGTTTCACCTTTCGGTGTTACCTTACCAACCAGAATGTCGCCACCGGTCACTTCCGCACCGATATAAACGATACCGGATTCATCCAGTTTGGAGAGCGCAGCTTCACCCACGTTCGGGATGTCAGCGGTGATCTCTTCTGGCCCCAGCTTGGTGTCACGGGACACACATGCCAGTTCCTGAATGTGGATGGTGGTGAAACGGTCTTCCTGGACAACACGCTCGGATACGAGGATGGAGTCTTCGAAGTTGTAACCATTCCATGGCATGAATGCCACGCGCATGTTCTGACCCAGCGCCAGTTCACCGAGGTCGGTGGACGGACCGTCTGCCAGCACATCACCACGTTCAACCGGCTCGCCCAGAGATACGCAAGGCATCTGGTTGATACAGGTGTTCTGGTTAGAACGGGTGTATTTGGTCAGGTTATAAATGTCGATACCTGCTTCGCCCGGGTACATCTCGTCTTCGTTAACTTTGATAACGATACGGGAAGCATCCACGTACTGAACAGTACCGCCACGTTTAGCAACTGCAGTAACACCGGAGTCAACGGCAACAGCACGTTCCATACCGGTACCAACCAGCGGCTTATCAGCGCGCAGAGTCGGAACCGCCTGACGTTGCATGTTCGCACCCATCAATGCACGGTTGGCGTCATCGTGTTCCAGGAACGGGATCAGGGACGCACCGACGGATACCACCTGCTGGGTGGATACGTCCATGTAGTCAACCTGGTCGCGGCTGAACAAGCTGGATTCGCCTTTGCTACGGCAGGTAACCAGATCTTCTACAAAGTGGCCTTCGTCATCCAGGTTGGAGTTCGCCTGAGCGATAACGTAGTTGCCTTCTTCGATAGCAGAAAGGTAATGAATTTCGTCAGTTACAACACCGTCGGTCACTTTACGGTACGGAGTCTCGAGGAAGCCGTATTCGTTAGTCTGTGCATACACGGACAGGGAGTTGATCAGACCGATGTTCGGACCTTCAGGCGTTTCGATTGGACATACGCGACCGTAGTGAGTCGGGTGTACGTCTCGAACTTCGAAACCTGCGCGTTCACGGGTCAGACCGCCTGGGCCGAGTGCAGAGATACGACGTTTGTGCGTAATCTCAGACAGCGGGTTGTTCTGGTCCATAAACTGAGACAGCTGGCTGGAACCAAAGAACTCTTTCACTGCTGCAGAAATCGGCTTGGCGTTGATCATATCCTGAGGCATCAGGGTATCCAGATCGCCCAGAGACAGACGCTCTTTCACCGCACGCTCAACACGTACCAGGCCAACGCGGAACTGGTTTTCCGCCATTTCGCCTACGGAACGGATACGACGGTTGCCGAGGTGGTCGATATCATCGACTTCGCCTTTACCGTTACGGATATCGATGAGCTTCTTCATCACTTCGATGATGTCGTCTTTGCTCAGGATACCGGAACCTTCGATTTCGTCGCGCAGCAGAGAACGGTTGAACTTCATACGACCAACCGCAGACAGGTCATAGCGGTCTTCGGAGAAGAACAGGTTCTCGAACAGGCTTTCAGCAGCTTCACGAGTCGGCGGCTCACCAGGACGCATCATGCGGTAGATTTCTACCAGTGCGCTCAGACGATCGTTGGTTGGGTCAACACGTACAGTTTCAGAAATGTACGGACCGTGGTCCAGATCGTTAGTGAACAGCGTTTCGATGCGCTTGTGACCAGACTGGCTCAGCTTAGCCAGCAGATCCAGGCTCAGCTCCATGTTAGCTGCGCAGATCAGCTCGCCAGTAGATTCGTCAACGTAGTCTTTAGCCGCAACTTTACCAGCAATGTATTCAACCGGAACTTCGATATGTTTGATATCGTCTTTTTCCAGTTGGCGAATGTGGCGCGCAGTGATGCGACGGCCTTTTTCGACGTAGACTTTGCCGTTAGCTTCAATGTCAAAGGAGGCGGTTTCACCACGCAGGCGTTCCGGCACCAGTTCCATCTGCAGCTTGTTGTCGCGAATTTCGAAAACAACTTTTTCAAAGAACAGGTCAAGGATCTGCTCAGTGGTGTAGTTCAGTGCACGCAGAATAATGGTCGCAGGCAGTTTACGGCGACGGTCAATACGTACGAACAGGTTGTCCTTCGGATCGAATTCGAAGTCCAGCCAAGAACCACGGTAAGGGATGATGCGCGCGTTATACAGCACTTTACCCGAAGAGTGGGTTTTACCTTTGTCGGAGTCAAAGAAGACGCCAGGACTACGGTGCAGCTGAGAAACGATAACACGCTCAGTACCATTGATTACAAAGGTACCGTTGTCAGTCATGAGCGGAATTTCGCCCATGTAGACTTCTTGTTCTTTAATGTCTTTTACGGTGCCTTCCGGCGCTTCGCGCTCGTAGATCACCAGACGCAGTTTTACGCGCAGCGGTGCGGAATAGGTCACGCCACGGATCTGACATTCCTGAACGTCAAACACCGGTTCGCCAAGGCGGTAGCTGACGTATTGCAGCTCGGAATTACCGCTGTAGCTCTGAATCGGGAAAACGGAACGGAAAGCTGCTTCCAGACCATACTGCCCTTCAGGATCTTGCTCGATGAACTTCTGAAACGAGTCAAGCTGGATAGAAAGGAGATAAGGTATGTCCAACACTTGTGGACGTTTACCAAAATCCTTACGAATACGTTTTTTCTCGGTATAGGAGTAAACCATTAGGGTTCCTCAGCTCGCTGACAAGTCGACCCATCTGTCCGACGAAGGGACAGTTTGTGCAACACTATTTTGTTGACCGGAAAATCGAATACTTTCCGCAATGCCTGTTGCTATCACGCTTAAACCATTTCATTGCGATTTACACAGAACTGATGCTCTGTCGCAGTATATTAAGACGTCGATAGAAACAAGCATTGAAAGGCACAGCAGTAGTCAAACAGTGTGAAATGCTACTGGCGCCTTACAGCGCAAAAAGGCTGGTGACTAAAAAGTCACCAGCCATCAGCCTAATTTCTTAGGCTGCAACCAGAAAAGTTGGCTTATTTAACTTCAACTTCAGCGCCAGCTTCTTCCAGAGATTTTTTCAGTGCTTCTGCGTCGTCTTTGCTGATGCCTTCTTTCAGGGCAGCCGGAGCAGATTCTACCAGGTCTTTAGCTTCTTTCAGACCCAGGCCAGTTGCGCCACGTACTGCTTTGATTACAGCAACTTTGTTAGCGCCAGCAGCTTTCAGAATTACGTCGAATTCAGTTTTTTCTTCAGCAGCTTCAGCCGGGCCAGCAGCTACAGCTACAGCAGCAGCAGCGGAAACACCGAATTTTTCTTCCATTGCAGAGATCAGTTCTACAACGTCCATTACGGACATAGCGGATACTGCTTCAATGATTTGATCTTTAGTGATAGACATTTAAATTGTTCCTGAAAATCAGAATAAGTTTATACGTAAGCAGATGCTTGAGAAAGATAACTGCGATTAAGCAGCTTCTTTCGCATCGCGTACAGCAGCCAGAGTACGAACCAGTTTGCCAGCCGAAGCTTCTTTCATGGTTGCCATCAGGCGTGCAATTGCTTCTTCGTAGGTCGGCAGAGTTGCCAGGCGATCGATTTGCGATGCCGGGATCAATTCACCTTCAAAGGCTGCGGCTTTGACCTCAAATTTTGCATTCGCTTTCGCGAACTCTTTGAACAGACGAGCAGCAGCGCCCGGGTGTTCCATAGAGTATGCAATCAGGGTCGGACCAACAAACGTGTCTTTCAGGCACTCGAACTGAGTACCTTCAACGACGCGGCGCAGCAGGGTGTTACGAACAACACGCATGTATACGCCAGCTTCACGACCTGCTTTACGCAGTTCAGTCATTTTATCTACAGTTACGCCACGGGAATCCGCAACTACTGCAGACAGCGCGCCTTTGGCTACTTCGCTGACTTCAGCAACAATCGCTTGTTTGTCTTGAAGATTTAAAGCCATTAGCTTTGCTCCTGGATGTTTGCCGGAACTCATGTTCCGGAACTCACTTCACTCTCCCCAACGGAAAGAGCGTCTAAATACGGTGAGCAGAAACAAGCCAGAGTATCAGAAATAATCTTAGCGTTCTGTCACCGTCTACGCAGGGCATTAAGTTTCTTACGAAACACCTGCGGTCTTCGACGGAGGCCTGGATAGGCCAGGCTCCAACGAACAAATCTTGTCTATGACTTCGCCCTTTGAACTGTAACCGCGTTAGCTGCTCTCGTTCACACCGGTCATGTAGTTAACTACACTCCCGGCGATTCACTCAATTGCTGCCTTGCTACAATTCAAATGACTCGCATAGAGTTCTGTTTATTTAAACAGAAACGTGGGGGTAAGATTGTAGACAAAATCACCGCCCACGTAAAGGCGAATATTAGTTCGCCACAGTCGCAGTCAGACCGGACTGATCAACGGCAACACCAGCACCCATGGTGGTGGAGATGCTAACTTTCTTGATGTACACGCCTTTAGCCTGAGTCGGTTTCGCTTTTTTCAGCGCAACCAGCAGAGATTCCAGGTTTTCTTTCAGTTTGTCAGCGTCAAAATCCACTTTACCGATGGTGGTGTGGATGATGCCGTTTTTGTCGTTACGGTAACGAACCTGACCTGCTTTAGCGTTCTTAACTGCTTCAGCAACGTTAGGGGTTACAGTACCAACTTTCGGGTTTGGCATCAGGCCGCGCGGGCCCAGAACCTGACCCAGCTGGCCAACAACGCGCATTGCATCCGGGGAAGCAATAACAACGTCAAAGTTCATTTCGCCTTTCTTGATCTGGTCAGCCAGATCTTCCATACCTACCAGCTCAGCGCCTGCAGCTTTAGCAGCTTCAGCGTTTGCGCCCTGGGCAAATACGGCTACGCGAACGGAACGGCCAGTACCGTGCGGCAGTACAGTTGCACCACGTACGTTCTGGTCAGATTTACGAGCGTCGATGCCGAGGTTAACGGCAACGTCTACGCTTTCTACGAATTTAGCAGTGGCCAGCTCTTTCAGCAGAGCAATAGCTTCGTTGATGTCGTACTGTTTAGTTGCATCAACTTTGTCACGGATCACGCGCATACGCTTGGTCAGTTTAGCCATTTCTTAGTCCTCCACTACCAGGCCCATGGAACGTGCAGTACCTTCAATGGAGCGAGTCATCGCTTCAATGTCGGAACCAGTCATGTCGGCAGCTTTGGTCTGCGCGATTTCCTGCAGCTGAGCGCGGGAAATTTTACCCACTTTGTCTTTGTTCGGCTTGCCGGAACCAGACTTGATACCAGCCGCTTTCTTCAGCAGAACTGCTGCCGGAGGCGTTTTGGTAACGAAAGTGAAAGAACGGTCAGCGTAAACGGTGATAACAACCGGGATCGGCAGACCTTTTTCCATGGAATCAGTTTTTGCGTTGAACGCTTTGCAGAATTCCATGATGTTCACGCCTTGTTGACCCAGTGCTGGACCTACCGGCGGACTCGGGTTAGCCATACCAGCTGCAACCTGCAGCTTGACGTAGGCCTGGACTTTCTTAGCCATTCTAAATTCCTCTAGTTGGGTTATAGCGCCTCAAGGAGGCTCCCCGTGATTAAATTCGTTTTACGGACAGGGCCCATAAAAACAAAAGGCGCGAAATTGTATTCCAATCTCGCGCCTTGTGCAACGATTAAATCGCCGCTTTTTTGATCGCTGTTTAGGCTTTTTCTACCTGGGCAAAGTCCAGTTCTACCGGGGTCGCACGACCGAAGATAGAAACAGAGACTTTCAGGCGGGACTTCTCGTAGTCCACTTCTTCAACCACGCCGTTAAAGTCAGCAAACGGACCGTCACTAACGCGAACCATTTCACCTGGCTCAAACATCGTTTTCGGACGCGGTTTATCGCCAACCTGCTGCAGACGGTTCATGATCGCATCAACTTCTTTGTCGCTGATCGGCGCCGGACGGTCAGATGTACCGCCGATAAAGCCCATCACACGCGGCACGCTGCGCACCAGGTGCCAGCTTGCGTCATTCATCACCATCTGGACCAGTACATAGCCCGGGAAGAATTTACGTTCGCTCTTGCGACGCTGGCCACCACGGATTTCGACCACTTCTTCGGTCGGCACCATGACTTCGCCAAACAGCTCTTCCATATTTTGTAACTTGATATATTCGCGCAGCGACGTGGCTACGCGGCCTTCAAAACCGGAAAACGCCTGAACGACGTACCAGCGCTTTTTAGGGGCTTCAGACATCTTAGAACCTCAGGCCAGTGATAAAGGATACCAGGCGAACCAGAATACCATCCAGTCCCCACAGGATCAGTGACATTACTGCGGTAACCGCAGCCACAATTAATGTGGTGTGCAATGTTTCCTGGCGAGTTGGCCAAATGACCTTACGGACTTCGGTTCTCGCTTCACGGGCAAAAGCAACGGTCGCTTTACCTTTTGTTGTCAACAGCGCGACACCACCCGCTGCGGCAATCAGAATCACTACGGCCAGCGCACGCAGCGGCAGCATCATGTCACGATAGAGGTAGTTGCCAACGATAGCTACAAGCAGCAATACAGCGACAACAACCCACTTCATCGCTTCCAGGCCGCGCCCGCTTCCTTGAGCTTCGGTATTCGCACTCATAAACCAACCTGTCAGAAGTATTCTACAAACATTTTCACCCCGCGTAAGCGAGGCGATCCAAACCGAAATGCTCTGGTGCGTTTCGGACTAAACGCCCTCTTCAGAGCCTGTCTCAGCAATGATTATGACAAAAAAAATCACTGATGAGCCAGGTTCTGGTGTGAAAGCGTGCAAAAAGGGCATCAAATGATGCCCTTTTATTGCGCATTGCGTCAAATGTTATTCGGCAATTAGCTCATTACTTTGGCAACAACGCCCGCACCAACAGTACGGCCGCCTTCACGGATTGCGAAACGCAGACCGTCGTCCATCGCGATTGGGTGGATCAGGGTAACAACCATTTTGATGTTGTCGCCCGGCATTACCATCTCTACGCCTTCCGGCAGTTCGATGGTACCAGTCACGTCAGTAGTACGGAAGTAGAACTGCGGACGGTAGCCTTTGAAGAACGGAGTATGACGGCCGCCTTCGTCTTTGGACAGAATGTACACTTCAGATTCGAACTTGGTGTGCGGCTTGATAGAGCCCGGCTTAGCCAGTACCTGACCACGTTCGATTTCTTCACGTTTGATACCACGCAGCAGAACACCAACGTTCTCACCAGCACGGCCTTCGTCCAGCAGTTTGCGGAACATTTCAACGCCAGTACAGGTAGACTTAGCAGTCTCTTTGATACCAACGATTTCAACTTCTTCACCAACTTTGATGATACCGCGCTCTACACGACCGGTAACAACGGTACCACGACCGGAGATGGAGAATACGTCTTCGATAGGCAGCAGGAACGGTTTGTCAATCGCACGCTCTGGTTCTGGGATGTAAGAATCCAGGAAGCCAGCCAGTTCGATGATTTTCGCTTCCCACTCTGCTTCGCCTTCCAGCGCTTTCAGAGCAGAACCACGAACGATCGGAGTGTCGTCGCCCGGGAAATCGTACTGAGACAGAAGTTCACGGACTTCCATTTCTACCAGTTCCAGCAGCTCTTCGTCATCAACCATGTCGCATTTGTTCAGGAACACGATGATGTACGGAACGCCTACCTGACGACCCAGCAGGATGTGCTCACGAGTCTGCGGCATCGGGCCGTCAGTCGCAGCAACAACCAGGATCGCGCCGTCCATCTGCGCAGCACCGGTGATCATGTTTTTAACATAGTCGGCGTGGCCCGGGCAGTCTACGTGTGCGTAGTGGCGAGTCGGGGTGTCATATTCAACGTGAGAAGTGTTGATGGTGATACCACGAGCTTTTTCTTCCGGCGCGTTATCGATCTGGTCGAATGC
>NZ_JAOWGZ010000101.1:0-27173 GCF_030332875.1 Citrobacter sp. Cpo045 | reverse complement strand
AGGTGGCGTATATTACGCTTTCCTCTTTCAGAGTCAACCCTCATTTTCAGGTTTTTCTCTTCAACCGAACCGGCTGTTTGCGTGAAGTGATTCACATCCGCCGTGTCGATGGAGGCGCATTATAGGGATCCCATTTTTTAGCACAAGTATTTTTTGGATCTTTTTTTCTGAATGCTTGTTTTTCACTCCTTTCGCTACATTCCTGCGCAATTTGGCTGATTTTTGATAGCTAAACCACTTGCACAGTCTCAATAATCCAACCAAAGTCTTCATTACTGCTCTATTTTCGTTGAGGTAAGTATGTCTGATGTACTGCGTCCTTATAAGGATCTTTTCCCACAGATCGGAAATCGCGTAATGATCGACACCAGCAGTGTCGTCATTGGTGATGCCCGTTTGGCTGATGATGTCGGAATTTGGCCACTGGTCGCCATTCGTGGCGACGTTAACTATGTACAAATTGGTGCCCGTACAAACATTCAGGACGGCAGCGTTCTCCATGTCACACATAAGTCCACTTCTAATCCGCAGGGTAATCCATTGATCGTGGGTGAGGATGTGACGGTCGGTCACAAGGTCATGCTACACGGCTGCATCATTGGCAACCGAGTATTAGTCGGCATGGGTTCGATTCTGCTGGATGGCGTAGTCGTAGAAGACGACGTTATGATTGGGGCTGGGAGCCTGGTTCCCCAAAACAAACGCCTGGAAAGCGGGTATCTGTACCTGGGAAGCCCGGTTAAACAAATCCGTCCATTAAGCGATGAAGAGAAAGCAGGCTTACAATATTCAGCTAACAACTATGTTAAGTGGAAAGATGAATATTTAAGTCAGAGTAACCACACCCAACCTTGAGCATCTTCCTGCTGGGCCTGGATCAATCCTTCAGCTTCTTCTTCCAGATCCCAGCGATGCTGTTGAAAGATTTCCAACCAATGTTCAGGCGTGTCGCCGCCAAAGCGGGACGCCAGCATCTCTCCAGATATGGCACATGTTAACTGCATACCATGAACCATCGCCGGAAACACAACGGCGTTGACATCCGTGCGCCATTCTTCTCGATCGGGAAACTGGATCGCCTGATTCATGCCGACAATTCCTGCTGCATGCTTTTAATGACGGGTTCAATCTGCGGCAAAACCCCATGCCAGAGTAAAACGGCGTGCGCTGCTTGCCCCACCAGCATACCCAGGCCATCAGCATATTGTTTCGCCCCATGTTCGGCACACCAGGAGAGGAACGGTGTATCTCCTTTCTGATAAAACATGTCATAACAATAGACAGATGAGTGAATAAGAGATTTCGGAATAGCCGGGATCTCACCGCTAATTCCGCTGGATGTCGCGTTAATAATCAAATCAAAACTGTAATTATCAAGCTCGTCCATTCCTACCGCCTGTACGCTGCCGGTATGGGAGAAGATTTGTGCCAGCTCTTCAGCGCGCGAAGCGGTACGGTTAACAATAGTCACCGCACAATCCATAGAAAGAAGAGGTAATAAAACTCCACGGGATGCACCACCCGCACCAATCAGCAGAACTCGCGATCCGGGACGAATGAAAGATAAACGCTCAAGATCGCTCAACAAGCCGATACCATCCGTGTTGTCTCCCAGTAAACGCCCATCCTCCAGCCGTTTAAGGGTGTTGACCGCTCCAGCAAGCGATGCCCGCTCCGTTAGTTCATCGGCACGTGCAAATGCCTCTTCTTTAAAAGGCACGGTGACATTTGCCCCCTTCCCGCCCTCAGCAAAAAAAGCGTTCAGGGTATTCACAAAATCATTGATGGGTGCCAATACACGCCCGTAGGAGTGATCAATCTTCAGCTGCTCTGCAAATTGCTGATGAATAAAGGGCGATTTACTGTGCGCTATCGGATTACCAAAAACAGCATAGGCTTCTTTCATATTACCCCTGTCGAAACTGTTCACCTGTCAGAGCATCACGGATCTCCGAAGGATTCAAACGCCCCCCGGTCTCCCCTTCAACCACGGGAAAGTCTGTACCGAACTGTGCGCGAACTTCCTCTACCGTTCTGCAAGGCGGTAAGCCACTCAAATTAGCACTGGTAGAAACTAACGGTTTGCCATAAGCCTGGCACAACGCAACCACCAGCGGGTGATCGGTGACGCGAACAGCCAGAGAATCAAAGCGCCCGGTCAACCAGCGTGGCGTTGTCGCAAGCGCTGGGAAAACGAAGGTAACAGGACCAGGCCAACGGGCGAAAACAGCGTCACGTTGAGCATCGGTGAGCATGCTATCGTCGATATATGGTTTAAGTTGTTCAAAGTTTGACGCGATTAAAATTAACCCTTTATCGACCGGACGTTGTTTTAGCGCCAACAAACGGGTTACAGCCGTTTCGCTATCGGGGTCGCAGCCGACACCAAATACAGCTTCAGTTGGATAGGCGATGACTTTTTCTTGTTTCAGAACCGCTATCGCCGCAGCGATAGCGTCTGTGGGCAGGCTATTATTCACTTTTTTATTCCGCCGAAATCGGCTTTCCACATTGTTTACTGGCACAGAAATGCTTCACACCCTGCGCGGTTTTCTTTTCGATGAGAAGCGGATAATGACACTCAGGACATTCTCCGGCTAACGGTTTGAAGTTAATGACAAACTGGCACTCCGGATAGCGATCGCAGGAGTAAAAGGTTTTGCCATAACGGGAACGCCGCTGGACAAGATGACCAGTCTGGCATTGAGGACAGACTATTGCTGTTTCATCAGGCTTGTCGATGAGCTCGGTGTGATCGCACGCAGGATAGTCACTGCATCCAATAAACATACCGAATCGTCCCTGTCTCAGCACCAGCTCAGCGCCACATGCAGGACAAAGCTTACCCTCCAGAACTTTGACAACATGTCCGTCCGCGGAAGATTTCAGCGGACGGATGTAATCGCATTCTGGATAGTGTGAACAACCGAGAAACGGACCGTGTTTCCCGGAACGAATAACCAGTTCAGCCCCGCATTGTGGGCAGGGCTCGTTTTTACGCACCGTGAACAGTGCTGATTTAGCCATAACAACTCATACTGAATGAAGATTGATTAATGCAGCATACCTTCATTCACTTCAAAGAGTAATTCTTCCATTTGCTGATAGGCATTTTCACAACCTGGAATGTTGAATAGCACCATCAGAATCACCCACTTCAGGTCTTCCAGATCGAACTCTGCCGTATCTAGCGCGAGTACGCGCTCAATAACCATTTCTCGCGTTTCGAGGTTTAGCACCTGAATCTGCTCCAGGAATAGCAGGAATCCTCTACAGCTTGCATCCAGTCGATCGCACTCTTCTGCAGTATAAATACGTATAGAAAGAGGGTCCGATGCCAGCTGCATAGGTTCAGCAAGACCATCCTGATAGTCAGCAAGCTTCTCCAGCCAAAGTAACGCGTTGTAAATGTCTTCACGATCAAAACCAGCGTCGGTAAGATCCCGTTCCAGTTTGTCCTGATCCACACGCAGCTCAGCTTCGTTATGGATATATGTCTCAAACAAATACATTAGTACGTCGAACATGGCATGCCCTCCTCAATCGGACATAGCCGCCGGGTACAGCTGCGATCCACCCTGCTAACTCCAGTTCGAGCAGTTGAGCCACTACCTCTGGCACAGGTTGGCCGGCACGTTCAGCGACGACGTCAACAGGTGTTACCTCATCTCCTACGTTAGCCAGGAGCTCCGGAAATGGCAATGCCACCTCTTCGTGATCTGGCGAATAAATTGATTTTTCAGGTTCATCTGGCAACCATTGCAGCCCATATTGCAAATTTTCAAGAATTTCCTCTGGTGTCGTCACAAGCATGGCTCCCTGCTGAATAAGCCAATGCGGGCCTTCACTTCCCGGGCTCCCAATCGGCCCAGGTAAAGCAAACACCTCCCGCCCTTGTTCAATTGCACAGCGAGCAGTAACCAGTGAACCGCTACGCTGTGCAGCTTCGACAACCAGTACACCTTTACTTAGACCACTGATAATACGATTTCGTCGGGGAAAATTGCGCGGCAAAGGGAGCATATCTAATGGGAACTCAGACACCAGTGCGCCCCCAGCCTCAATAAGTCGCTCCGCAAGACGGATATGCTGCCGTGGATGAATGGTCTCAAGTCCATTTCCCAGCACCGCAATACTTGTGCCTTGTCGGTTTATCGCAGCATTGTGCGCCACGCCATCAATCCCCCGGGCCAGACCGCTGGTGATCGTCACCCCACATGCAGCAAGCTTTTCACAAAACAACCGTCCCCAGCGTTCGCCATACCATGAATGTTGTCGACTACCGACAACGGCAACTTGAAATGAGTGGAGGCATGCGGGAGCTCCTGCAACAAAAAGCACCCCAGGATAATCCTCAATCGCACGGAGCTGTGGCGGATAATGCTCGCTGTCGGCAACCACAAAATGGTGGTTAGGCTGTTCAAGCCAGCGCAGCGTTTTTTCCAGCGTCAGATCTGAAAAGGTTAAAAAGCGTCTTGCCTGGCGTGGAGAGAATCCTGCCTGCAAGAGTACCGCGTTGTTAATGCACGGTTGAGTATTGAGCCAGTGAGCAACGCGCACTATCTCATCACCATACAGTTCATTCACTTGCGCTAAACGTAGCCAAATTTCGATTTGGGTCATCCCTGTTCCCCTGCCACAAGCAGTCCTGGCAATCTTTGCGATTGGTCACTGATGCTGTCAATCAGAGGGGGTTTTGTCTAGAATAGAGGTAATAATCTTTTCAACTCCTGAACACAACTCTGGATAACTATGTCAGTTTTGCAAGTGTTACATATTCCGGACGAGCGGCTTCGCAAAGTCGCAAAACCGGTTGAAGAAGTGAATGCAGAAATTCAGCGTATCGTTGATGATATGTTCGAAACGATGTACGCCGAAGAAGGTATCGGTCTGGCAGCAACACAGGTCGATATTCATCAGCGCATCATTGTTATTGATGTCTCTGAAAATCGCGATGAGCAGTTGGTACTCATTAACCCAGAACTGCTGGAAAAAGACGGCGAAACCGGCATTGAAGAAGGCTGTCTGTCTATTCCTGAACAGCGTGCGTTAGTACCGCGTGCAGAGAAAGTAAAAATTCGTGCGCTCGATCGCGACGGCAAATCTTTTGAACTGGAAGCCGATGGCCTGCTCGCTATCTGCATTCAACATGAAATGGATCACCTGGTCGGTAAACTATTTATCGATTATCTGTCTCCGTTGAAGCAACAACGCATTCGTCAGAAAGTTGAAAAACTCGACCGCCTGAACGCCCGAGCTTAAGGACAAGGATCAACGTGTCAGACTCACTACGTATTATTTTTGCGGGTACACCTGACTTTGCAGCGCGTCATCTCGACGCGCTGCTGTCTTCTGGACATAACGTCGTTGGCGTGTTTACCCAACCGGACCGCCCGGCGGGACGCGGTAAAAAGCTGATGCCCAGCCCGGTAAAAGTGCTGGCAGAAGAAAAAGGGATACCGGTCTTTCAACCCGTCTCTCTTCGCCCTCAGGAAAACCAGCAGTTGGTTGCTGATTTACACGCAGACGTGATGGTGGTGGTGGCATATGGCCTGATTCTGCCAAAAGCCGTACTGGAAATGCCGCGCCTGGGTTGTATCAACGTTCACGGTTCCCTGCTTCCGCGCTGGCGGGGTGCAGCACCGATCCAGCGCTCACTGTGGGCAGGCGACGCCGAAACCGGTGTTACCATCATGCAGATGGATGTTGGCCTCGACACCGGTGATATGCTGCTGAAGCTGTCCTGCCCAATTACGGCAGAAGATACCAGCGGTTCGTTATATGACAAGCTGGCAGACCTGGGGCCTCAGGGGCTGATTGAAACGCTAAAACAGCTGGCTGCCGGTACAATAAAACCGGTGGTACAAGACGAATCACTGGTTACGCATGCAGAAAAACTCAGCAAAGAAGAGGCCCGTATCGACTGGTCGCTTTCGGCTGTTCAATTGGAACGCTGCATCCGCGCCTTTAACCCGTGGCCAATGAGCTGGCTTGAAATCGATGGTCAGCCAGTGAAAGTCTGGCAAGCTTCGGTTATTGCTGTAAACACCCAGGCCGAGCCAGGCACCATTCTAGAGGCAACAAAGCAGGGTATCCAGGTCGCAACAGGCGACGGCATTCTGAATCTTATCTCTTTGCAGCCTGCCGGTAAAAAAGCCATGAGCGCGCAGGATCTGCTTAATTCGCGCCGGGAGTGGTTCGTGCCCGGAAACCGTCTGGCCTGACGGTTCATCTCTTTAAGCCCGGTGTCTCCGGGCATTTTTATTTTTGCGCTTATGAAAAAACATCTTAATTTACGCAGTATGACGGCCCAGGCCGTCGAACAGGTTGTCGAGAAAGGACAATCACTAAGTAACGTGCTGCCCGCCATGCAGCAAAAAGTTGCCGATAAAGACAAAGCACTGTTACAGGAACTTTGCTTCGGCGTATTGCGTACACTCTCTCAACTGGAGTGGATGATCCAGCAACTGATGGAACGTCCAATGACGGGCAAACAGCGCACCGTTCACTACCTGATCATGGTGGGCTTCTACCAACTGTTGCATACTCGTATTCCAGCACACGCTGCCTTAGCTGAGACCGTAGAAGGCGCGGTCGTTATTAAGCGTCCACAGCTGAAAGGGCTGATCAACGGCGTACTGCGCCAGTTTCAACGCCGTCAGGATGAACTGCTGGCCGAGTTTGCGCAAAGCGATTTGCGCTTCTTACACCCCTCCTGGCTGGTGAAACGTATTAAGAGTGCGTATCCGCAGCAGTGGGAAGCCATTCTTGAAGCCAATAACCAGCGACCGCCGATGTGGCTACGAGTCAATCGTAATCACCATACTCGCGACGCCTGGCTAGACCTGCTTACCGAAGCGGGTTTGACAGGTTTCCCGCATCCAGACTACCCGGATGCAGTGCGTCTGGAAACACCGGCTCCAGTTCACGCCCTCCCTGGTTTTGACGAAGGTTGGGTCACCGTTCAGGATGCTTCCGCTCAAGGATGCGTAAATTATCTGTTGCCGGAGGACGGTGAACAGATCCTCGACCTGTGCTGTGCGCCGGGCGGTAAAACCACTCACATTCTGGAAGTTGCTCCGCTAGCTAACGTCATGGCCGTCGATGTGGATGAAAAACGCTTATCGCGCGTTTACGACAATCTGAAACGTCTGGGCATGAAGGCAACCGTAAAACAGGGGGATGGCCGCTATCCACAGCAGTGGTGCGGTGAACAACAGTTTGACCGTATTTTGCTGGACGCTCCATGTTCTGCTACCGGGGTGATCCGTCGCCATCCGGATATCAAATGGCTGCGCCGCGACCGGGATATTGCCGAACTTGCCCAATTGCAGGCTGAGATCCTGAATGCTACCTGGTCACATCTTAAATCTGGCGGCACGCTGGTGTATGCAACGTGCTCTATCCTGCCAGAAGAGAACCAACAGCAAATTGCCGCCTTCCTGGCACGCACACCGGATGCGGTATTAAGCGAAACCGGTACGCCGGAAAAACCCGGACGTCAGAATTTACCGGGTGCGGAAGATGGCGATGGCTTCTTTTACGCTAAGCTAATCAAAAAGTGATGAGATAACGGGTCGCGACTGATGAAAATTATCATTCTGGGCGCAGGGCAAGTTGGCGGTACGCTGGCTGAAAACCTGGTCGGAGAAAACAACGATATCACGGTAGTCGATACCAATGGTGAACGCCTGCGCAGCCTGCAGGACAAGTTTGATCTCCGTGTCGTGCAAGGGCATGGTTCGCATCCCCGTGTATTGCGTGAAGCCGGTGCCGACGATGCCGATATGCTGGTTGCCGTAACCAGCTCAGATGAAACAAATATGGTTGCCTGCCAGGTAGCTTATTCACTGTTTAATACGCCTAATCGCATCGCCCGTATTCGTTCACCAGATTACGTTCGCGATGCCGACAAGCTGTTCCAATCCGATGCGGTGCCAATCGATCACCTGATTGCGCCTGAGCAACTGGTTATCGATAGCATTTATCGCCTGATTGAATATCCGGGCGCATTGCAGGTGGTGAATTTTGCCGAAGGTAAAGTCAGTCTGGCAGTAGTAAAAGCCTATTACGGCGGGCCGCTTATCGGTAATGCGCTGTCAACAATGCGTGAGCATATGCCGCACATCGATACCCGCGTTGCGGCGATTTTCCGTCATGACCGACCGATCCGTCCGCAAGGTTCTACGATCGTTGAAGCGGGTGATGAAGTCTTCTTTATTGCGGCATCACAGCATATACGCGCCGTAATGAGCGAACTGCAGCGTCTGGAAAAGCCGTACAAACGCATTATGTTAGTGGGTGGCGGTAATATCGGCGCTGGTCTGGCACGTCGTCTGGAAAAAGATTACAGCGTCAAACTGATCGAACGTAATCAACAACGCGCATCCGAACTTGCAGAGAAACTACAAAATACGATCGTCTTTTTTGGTGATGCTTCGGATCAAGAGTTACTGGCCGAAGAACATATCGATCAGGTCGATCTGTTCATCGCAGTGACCAACGATGATGAAGCAAATATCATGTCGGCGATGCTTGCCAAACGGATGGGCGCCAAGAAAGTAATGGTGTTGATCCAGCGCAGAGCATACGTCGATCTGGTGCAAGGCAGCGTGATCGATATTGCGATTTCACCGCAGCAGGCGACCATCTCCGCGCTGCTGAGCCACGTGCGTAAAGCTGATATTGTTGGCGTTTCTTCACTTCGCCGTGGCGTCGCGGAAGCCATTGAAGCCGTCGCACACGGGGATGAAACGACGTCGAGAGTTGTAGGGCGTTCAATTGATGAAATTAAACTTCCGCCCGGAACCATTATTGGCGCCGTTGTACGTGGTAACGATGTCATGATTGCCAACGATAACCTGCGCATTGAGCAGGGCGATCACGTAATTATGTTCCTGACAGATAAAAAGTTTATTACCGACGTCGAGCGACTATTCCAGCCAAGTCCTTTCTTCCTGTAATAATTTGGGCGCTAATACAGCGCCCTTTTTATTTCCCTTTATTTTTCATGGTCTAATAAATTTTCCTTTCGGCAATACATAAATGGAAATTGCCTAAACATTTGTTAAACTTATAAACGTCAGCTGCATAGGGAGAATAAAATGAGCATTATTAAAGAGTTTCGCGAATTCGCGATGCGCGGGAATGTTGTCGATTTGGCAGTGGGTGTCATTATTGGTGCGGCATTCGGTAAGATTGTTTCATCACTGGTTGCCGATATCATTATGCCGCCGCTGGGGCTGTTAATTGGTGGAATTGATTTTAAACAGTTTGCTTTAACGCTACGTGATGCACAGGGAGACATCCCTGCCGTGGTCATGCATTACGGTGTATTTATTCAGAATGTATTCGATTTCATTATTGTTGCGTTTGCTATCTTTATGGCAATCAAACTGATCAACAAACTGAACCGTAAAAAAGCGGAAGAGCCGGCAGCACCGCCAGCTCCATCGAAAGAAGAAGTATTGCTAAGTGAAATTCGTGACCTGCTGAAAGAACAGAATAACCGCTCTTAAGCACTCACTGAAACAAGAAGGCCAGTGGTAAAAAAGTTAATTACTTTCTTGCCACTGGCCTCCCAGTTACCCCGATTGCCATGTTTGCCTTTTCGCAGATAACTTCCTTTCCCTTTCTTATTTTTCTCAACGCGCTGTCTGAACAGTGGGTCATGCAGAAGCGCCTCAATGGCGTTGTCCTTTATCTGCCCTTTGGTGTGCTGATAACGACTCATACTATCTCCAGTTTGTAGTAATTTACGCCGCGAGTGTAGACCTGGCAGTTCAAGAAATCAACAGCCTGATGTTGTTCCGCTGGCGCCTTGCTCAAGAGCTTCAAGAATAGAGCAGTACACGCTGCTGTGTGCCTTGCCGCAGCATGCATCATTCAATCGCTGCAGTGACCGCTGCATCGTCTGAAGTTCAGCAATGCGGGCTTCGACTTCTTGCAGTCTTTCCTGGACGATCCCTTTTGATTCCTGACAAGTATGGTGTTCGGGATCAACCCGGATCGAAAGCAATTCACGGATCGACTCCAGAGTGAAACCTAGCTGCCGGGCATAACGAATAAACTTCAAGCGCTGAAGATCGCTTTCTGTATAGAGGCGAAATCCACCTTCAGTACGCACTTCATGCTCCATCATCTGCTGCTTTTCATAGTAGCGGATAGTATCCGGCGTCACGTCAGCCAGTTTCGCTATTTCACCAATTCGGTACATGCTCTCTCCGCTATTCATCGTTGATCTTTTTTAGCAGCTTATCTGCGTAGTCACCGCGCAAAAACTCGGTGCTGAGTCCAGCCTGCCGAAGTTTAAGTTCCAGTAGCGACAGTCTTCGGCTCACCTCAGGATAACTGGGATCATCTTTGCGGATCCCCGCGAGTATTTCAAGCAGCTGTATTGCCTCTCTGCGTTGCTCGAGCTCAGGAGGAAGGCAACCTGCATTTTTTAATAAACGGTATCCGGCTCGGAGTTCAGGCGGGACATGGGAGTCATCGTCAAGAGTCAGCGGTTCGCCCGTTCCCGGTAAATCATCAAACTCGCCTTTAGACTGTGCATCAATAATATGGCGCTCTGCCCACTGGTCAAGTAACCACATACAACACTCCAGGGGATGAACAAAAAGAGTACAGATATTGTAGATAAGTGGGGATATGACGGATATAAAAAAACCCGCCGAGGCGGGTTTTTTTACGTTACTACAGATTACTCTGCAGCAGCTTCTGTTTTCTCTGAACGATCAACCAGCTCGATGTATGCCATCGGCGCGTTGTCGCCTGCACGGAAACCACACTTCAGAATGCGAGTGTAACCACCGGCGCGGCTCGCAAAACGCGGGCCCAGTTCGTTAAACAGTTTTGCCACGATCTCGTTATCACGAGTACGGGCGAATGCCAGACGACGATTAGCTACGCTATCAGTCTTGGCAAGAGTAATCAGCGGCTCAACTACGCGACGCAGCTCTTTCGCTTTCGGCAGAGTCGTCTTGATGATTTCATGACGAACCAGTGAACCTGCCATATTGCGGAACATAGCCTGGCGATGGCTGCTGTTGCGGTTCAGTTGACGACCACTCTTACGATGGCGCATGACCTTATCCTTCTCAGTAAAACCTTAACCTGTGATCCGGTTACTCGTCAGCGATGCTTGCCGGTGGCCAGTTTTCCAGGCGCATGCCCAGAGACAGTCCACGGGAAGCCAGCACGTCTTTAATCTCGGTAAGAGATTTTTTACCAAGGTTAGGCGTCTTAAGAAGCTCAACCTCAGTACGCTGTACCAGATCACCGATATAGTGGATAGCTTCTGCTTTGAGGCAGTTAGCAGAGCGGACAGTCAATTCCAGATCGTCAACAGGGCGCAGCAGGATCGGATCGAATTCTGGTTTCTCTTCTTTAACTTCCGGCTGACGTACATCACGTAAATCAACGAAAGCTTCCAGTTGTTCAGCCAGAATGGTTGCCGCACGACGAATCGCCTCTTCAGGATCGATTGTGCCGTTGGTTTCCATTTCGATGACCAGCTTGTCCAGGTCGGTACGCTGTTCTACACGCGCTGCTTCAACATTGTAGGCAATACGCTCTACAGGGCTGTAGCATGCGTCGACCAGCAGACGGCCGATTGGGCGCTCATCTTCTTCCGAATGAATTCGGGTAGAAGCCGGCACATAACCACGACCGCGCTGAACTTTGATACGCATGCTAATAGATGCATTCTCATCGGTCAGGTGGCAGATCACGTGCTGTGGCTTGACGATTTCGACATCACCATCATGGGTAATGTCGGCTGCAGTCACAGGGCCAATGCCAGATTTATTCAAGGTAAGAATAACGTCATCTTTACCCTGAACTCTCACCGCCAGCCCTTTCAGGTTGAGCAGGATTTCCAGGATATCTTCCTGAACGCCTTCTTTGGTGCTGTACTCATGTAGTACACCATCAATCTCAACCTCGGTCACCGCGCAACCCGGCATCGATGAAAGCAGAATACGGCGCAGTGCGTTACCCAAAGTATGGCCAAAGCCACGCTCTAAAGGCTCAAGGGTCACCTTGGCGTGCGTCGAACTCACTTGCTCGATATCTACCAGGCGCGGTTTTAGAAACTCTGTCACAGAACCCTGCATTGTGTCCTCTCTTTGGTACTAAGCTTTACTTGGAGTAAAGCTCGACGATCAGGTGTTCGTTAATGTCCGCAGACAGATCAGAACGCTCCGGCTTACGCTTGAACGTACCTTCCATCTTGCCAGCATCAACTTCCAGCCAGGTTGGCTTTTCACGCTGCTCAGCCAGCTCCAGAGCGGCTTTCACGCGAGACTGCTTCTTCGCTTTCTCACGAATGCTAACAACGTCATTCGGACTAACCTGATAAGAAGCGATGTTAACAACACGACCGTTTACCATAATTGCTTTATGGCTGACCAGCTGACGTGCTTCTGCACGAGTGGCACCGAAGCCCATACGGTATACAACGTTGTCCAGACGACCTTCCAGCAGACCCAACAGGTTTTCACCGGTGTTGCCTTTCAGACGTGCTGCTTCTTTGTAGTAGTTACGGAACTGACGCTCCAGCACACCGTAGATACGGCGAACTTTTTGCTTTTCACGCAACTGCACACCATAGTCAGACAGACGCGGTTTACGCGCACCGTGCTGGCCAGGAGCTTGTTCAATTTTACACTTGGTATCGATCGCGCGAACGCCAGACTTAAGGAATAAGTCAGTGCCCTCACGACGGCTCAGCTTGAGCTTAGGACCCAAATATCTTGCCATTTTCTTTCTCCAACAATCCTAGAAACGACAGCGTTATACGCGACGTTTTTTCGGCGGACGACAACCGTTATGAGGGATCGGAGTCACATCAGTAATATTAGTGATGCGGAAACCAGCGGCGTTCAGAGCACGAACAGTAGATTCGCGACCTGGACCCGGTCCTTTGACCATAACTTCCAGATTCTTGATACCGTATTCTTTTACGGCTTCAGCGCAACGCTCTGCTGCAACCTGAGCTGCAAACGGAGTGGATTTGCGAGAACCACGGAAACCGGAACCACCGGCTGTTGCCCAACCCAGTGCGTTACCCTGACGATCAGTAATGGTAACGATGGTGTTGTTAAAAGAAGCATGGATATGAGCCACGCCGTCAGAGACTTGTTTTCTTACACGTTTACGTGCACGAATTGGTGCCTTTGCCATTATTCAATCACCCCGATTATTTCTTGATCGGTTTGCGCGGACCCTTACGGGTACGTGCGTTGGTCTTGGTACGCTGACCGCGAACCGGGAGACCACGACGATGACGCAAACCGCGATAGCAACCAAGGTCCATAAGGCGCTTGATGCTCATGCTAACTTCACGGCGCAGATCACCTTCAACGACAAATTTGGCAACTTCGTCACGCAGCGTGTCGATTTGTTCTTCAGACAGCTCACTGATCTTAACATCTTCAGCGATACCCGCGGCAGCCAGAATGGCTTTAGAACGGGTCTTGCCGACGCCGTAGATCGAAGTTAATGCGATCACAGCATGTTTCTGATCAGGAATGTTAATGCCTGCTATACGGGCCACTATGCACTCCTACTATTTAATATGTACGCACCATGCTGAAAAGCCCGTTTTCAGGATACTCAAATGGAAACGCACAGACATACAAAAGATTGGCTGGCTAATCTAGCCAGCTCAACCCAACTTTGCAAGAAAAATATGCGAATAAATCAGCCTTGGCGCTGTTTATGCTTCGGCTCGGCACTGCAAATCACACGGATGACACCATCACGCTTAACGATTTTGCAGTTACGGCATAATTTCTTGACGGAAGCACGAACTTTCATTTTTACTCTCCGTAACTTCTCGGGCGACTGTTAACGGCCGTAGCCTTTCAGATTCGCCTTCTTCAATGCAGACTCGTACTGACTTGACATCATCAGAGTTTGCACTTGAGCCATAAAGTCCATAATCACGACAACAACGATAAGCAGTGAGGTCCCACCGAAGTAGAACGGTACTTTCATTGCATCACGCATGAACTCCGGGATCAGGCAGATAAAGGTAATGTAGAGCGCACCAACCAAAGTCAGGCGGGTCATTACTTTATCGATATACTTCGCCGTTTGCTCTCCCGGACGAATTCCTGGTACAAATGCACCGGACTTCTTCAGGTTATCTGCTGTTTCACGCGGGTTGAAAACCAACGCCGTGTAGAAGAAACAGAAGAATATGATTGCAGACGCATAGAGTAACACATAAAGCGGTTGCCCAGGCTGCAAATACAGCGAAATTGTTGTCAGCCAGTTCCAACCAGTCCCGCCCCCGAACCATGACGCGATGGTCGCCGGGAACAGAATAATACTGGAAGCGAAGATTGCCGGGATTACCCCCGCCATATTCACTTTCAGCGGTAAATGTGTGCTCTGTGCAGCATAGACACGACGACCTTGCTGACGTTTTGCGTAGTTTACCACAATACGGCGTTGACCACGCTCAACAAATACAACAAAGAACGTCACTGCGAATACTAATACTGCAACCAACAGCAACACGAGGAAGTGCAGGTCGCCTTGACGCGCTTGCTCGATAGTATGGGCAATGGCTGGCGGGAGTCCCGCGACAATACCGGCGAAGATAATGATTGAGATACCGTTGCCGATACCACGTTCAGTAATCTGTTCGCCCAACCACATCAGGAACATTGTCCCTGTAACCAGACTTACAACAGCGGTGAAATAGAATGCAAAGCCTGGGTTCATCACCAGGCCCTGCATACCAGGCATATTCGGCAGACCGGTAGCAATACCGATCGACTGGAATATTGCCAGCACCAGAGTACCGTAGCGGGTGTACTGGCTGATCTTACGACGACCAGACTCCCCTTCTTTCTTAATTTCTGCCAGCGTTGGATGAACCACCGTCAGCAGCTGGATAATGATCGACGCCGAAATATACGGCATGATCCCCAGAGCAAAGATAGAAGCACGGCTGAGAGCACCACCAGAGAACATGTTAAACATTTCAATGATGGTGCCTCGCTGTTGCTCAAGCAGTTTGGCAAGTACAGCGGCATCAATACCAGGGATCGGAATGAAAGAGCCAATACGGAACACAATCAGCGCGCCGATTACAAACAGCAGTCTGCGTTTCAGCTCGCCTAAGCCACCTTTGGCACTTTGAAAATCTAATCCCGGTTGTTTAGCCATCTGCTACTTATTCCTCGATTTTACCGCCAGCAGCTTCGATAGCAGCACGAGCGCCTTTAGTAACACGCAGGCCACGAACAGTTACCGGAGTAGTGACTTCACCAGCCAGGATCACTTTCGCGAACTCGATCTGGATACCGATAATGTTAGCTGCTTTCAGCGTGTTCAGGTCTACAACACCGCCTTCAACTTTAGCCAGGTCAGACAGACGAACTTCGGCTGTAATCGCTGCTTTACGTGAAGTGAAGCCGAATTTCGGCAGACGACGGTACAGAGGCATCTGACCACCCTCGAAACCGCGACGTACGCCACCGCCAGAACGAGACTTCTGACCTTTGTGACCACGACCACCGGTTTTACCGAGGCCAGAACCGATACCACGACCCAGGCGGCGAGCCGCTTTTTTAGAGCCTTCGGCCGGAGACAGAGTATTTAAACGCATCTCTTACTCCTCAACTTTAACCATGAAGGAAACCGCGTTGACCATACCACGAACAGCAGGAGTATCCTCGCGCTCTACGGTGTGACCAATACGACGCAGACCCAGGCCAAGCAGCGTTGCCTTGTGTTTCGGCAGACGACCGATTGCACTGCGGGTTTGAGTAATTTTAATAGTCTTTGCCATGGTTTATTTCCCCAGAATTTCTTCAACGGATTTACCACGCTTGGCAGCGACCATTTCCGGAGATTTCATATTTTCCAGGCCATCGATAGTTGCACGCACCACGTTAATCGGGTTAGTGGAACCATACGCTTTAGCCAGAACGTTACGAACTCCAGCGACTTCCAGAACGGCGCGCATTGCACCACCGGCGATGATACCGGTACCTTCGGAAGCCGGCTGCATGAATACACGAGAACCCGTGTGAGTACCCTTAACCGGGTGCTGCAGGGTGCCGTGGTTCAGCGCGACGTTAATCATATTGCGACGGGCTTTTTCCATCGCTTTCTGGATCGCTGCTGGAACTTCACGCGCTTTACCGTAACCAAAACCAACGCGACCGTTACCATCACCAACTACAGTCAGAGCTGTGAAGGAGAAAATACGACCACCTTTAACGGTTTTAGATACGCGGTTAACCGCGATCAGCTTTTCCTGCAGTTCGCCAGCTTGTTTTTCGATGTGAGCCATCTTACACCTCTACCTTAGAACTGAAGGCCAGCTTCACGGGCAGCATCTGCCAGTGCCTGGACACGACCATGATATTGGAACCCGGAACGGTCAAAAGAAACATCTTTGATGCCTTTTTCCAGAGCGCGTTCAGCAACAGCTTTACCTACAGCTGCAGCAGCGTCTTTGTTACCGGTGTACTTCAATTGTTCAGCGATAGCTTTTTCTACAGTAGAAGCAGCTACCAGAACTTCAGAACCGTTCGGTGCAATTACCTGTGCGTAAATATGACGCGGGGTACGATGTACCACCAGGCGAGTTGCACCCAGCTCCTGGAGCTTGCGGCGTGCGCGGGTCGCACGACGGATACGAGCAGATTTCTTATCCATAGTGTTACCTTACTTCTTCTTAGCCTCTTTGGTACGCACGACTTCGTCGGCGTAACGAACACCCTTGCCTTTATAAGGCTCAGGACGACGGTAGGCGCGCAGATCTGCTGCAACCTGACCGATCAGCTGTTTATCAGCGCCTTTCAGCACGATTTCAGTCTGAGACGGACATTCTGCAGTGATTCCCGCAGGCAGCTGATGGTCAACTGGGTGAGAGAAACCTAAAGCCAGGTTTACTACATTCCCTTTAACCGCTGCACGATAACCTACACCAACCAGCTGAAGCTTCTTAGTGAAGCCTTCGGTAACACCGACAACCATTGCATTCAGCAGGGCACGCGCGGTACCAGCCTGAGCCCATCCATCTGCGTAACCATCACGCGGACCGAAGGTCAGTGCATTATCTGCATGATTTACTGCAACAGCATCGTTGAGAGTACGAGTCAGCTCGCCGTTTTTACCTTTGATCGTAATAACCTGACCGTTGATTTTTACATCAACGCCGGCAGGAATAACGACCGGTGCTTTAGCAACACGAGACATTTTTTCCTCCGATTAGGCTACGTAGCAGATAATTTCGCCACCAAGACCAGCCTGGCGCGCTGCACGATCAGTCATAACACCTTTAGAGGTAGAAACAACTGCGATACCCATGCCAGCCATAACTTTCGGCAGCTCGTCTTTACGCTTATAAATGCGCAGACCTGGGCGACTGACACGCTGAATGCTTTCTACAACAGCTTTACCCTGGAAATACTTGAGAGTAAGTTCCAGTTCCGGCTTGGTGTCGCCTTCAACTTTAAAATCTTCAATAAAACCTTCTTCCTTCAGCACGTTGGCAATTGCCACTTTCAGCTTGGAGGAAGGCATGGTGACCGCAGCTTTATTCGCGGCCTGACCGTTACGGATACGGGTCAGCATATCCGCGATCGGATCTTGCATGCTCATCTGTCTTTACTCCCGTGATTCAATTGGTAATTACCAGCTAGCCTTTTTCAAGCCTGGTACTTCACCGCGCATGGCGGCTTCACGCAGTTTGATACGGCTCAACCCGAACTTGCCCACATAGCCATGCGGACGACCTGTTTGACGGCAGCGGTTACGCTGACGGGACGGGCTGGAATCACGCGGCAGAGACTGCAGCTTGAGAACTGCGTTCCAACGATCTTCGTCGGTCGCGTTCACATCAGAGATAATAGCTTTCAGTTCAGCGCGTTTTGCGAAGTACTTATCAGCTAAAGCTACGCGCTTTACTTCGCGTGCTTTCATTGATTGCTTAGCCATTCAGTAACCCTACCTTACTTGCGGAACGGGAAGTCAAAGGCAGCCAGCAGAGCACGGCCTTCTTCATCAGATTTCGCAGTAGTGGTAATGGTAATATCCAAACCACGCACGCGGTCGACTTTATCGTAGTCGATTTCTGGGAAGATGATCTGCTCACGGACACCCATGCTGTAGTTACCACGACCGTCGAAAGACTTAGCGGACAAGCCACGGAAGTCACGGATACGTGGAACAGCAATAGTGATCAGGCGCTCAAAGAACTCCCACATGCGTTCGCCACGCAGAGTTACTTTACAGCCGATCGGATAGCCCTGACGGATTTTGAAGCCTGCAACTGATTTGCGTGCTTTGGTGATCAGCGGTTTTTGACCGGAGATTGCTGTCAGGTCAGCTGCTGCGTTATCCAGCAGTTTCTTGTCAGCGATCGCTTCACCAACACCCATGTTCAGGGTGATCTTCTCGACCCGAGGGACTTGCATGACAGAATTGTAGTTAAACTCAGTCATGAGTTTAGCGACTACTTCGTCTTTGTAGTAATCATGCAGTTTCGCCATCGTACTACTCCAAATTACTTGATAGTTTCGCTGTTAGATTTAAAGAAACGGACTTTTTTGCCGTCTTCGAATCTAAAGCCTACACGGTCAGCCTTGCCGGTTGCCGCGTTGAAGATAGCAAGGTTAGAGATCTGAATAGCTGCTTCTTTCTCTACAATGCCGCCTGGTTGGTTCAGGGCCGGAACCGGCTTCTGATGTTTCTTAACCAGGTTGATACCTTCAACAATGACCTTGCCGGAAGACAGGACATTCTTAACTTTACCGCGTTTACCTTTATCTTTACCGGTTAACACGATAACTTCGTCATCACGACGGATCTTCGCTGCCATGATTCGCTCCTTAGAGTACTTCTGGTGCCAGAGAGATAATTTTCATGAACTTCTCGTTACGAAGTTCACGAGTTACCGGCCCAAAAATACGCGTACCGATAGGTTGCTCGCTGTTATTGTTTAAAATAACGCATGCATTACCATCGAAGCGAATGACAGAACCGTCCGGGCGACGAACACCCTTCTTGGTGCGCACCACTACCGCCTTCAGCACATCACCTTTTTTGACCTTACCACGCGGAATTGCTTCCTTGATGGTGATCTTGATGATATCGCCGACGCCTGCGTAGCGACGGTGCGAGCCACCCAGAACCTTGATACACATTACGCGACGTGCACCGGAGTTGTCGGCGACGTTCAGCATAGTCTGTTCTTGGATCATTTTAGTGCTCCGCTAATGTCAACTACTACTGAGACCCGAAAATCAGGTCGTTAAAAAAGCCCCATATCGGGGGCGCGGCATTATAACACCGCTTCAACGATATGGGTAGAAAAAATAAACGGCTCATCGCTGAGCCGTTTATTCGTTGAGAATGCCTACTGTATTACAGAACGGCTTTCTCTACAACGCGAACCAGCGTCCAGGACTTAGTCTTGGACAGCGGACGGCATTCGCGGATTTCAACCACGTCACCAGTACCGCATTCGTTGTTCTCGTCATGTACGTGCAGTTTGGTCGTACGCTTAATGAATTTACCGTAGATCGGGTGTTTCACAAAACGTTCGATAGCAACAACGATGGATTTCTCCATTTTATCGCTAACAACGCGACCTTGCAGAGTACGGATTTTATCGGTCATTACGCACCCGCCTTCTCAGTCAGTAAAGTCTTAACGCGTGCGACGTCACGACGCACTTGCTTCAACAGGTGAGACTGTTGCAGCTGGCCACTTGCAGCCTGCATACGCAGGTTGAACTGCTCACGCAGCAGATTCAGCAGCTCGGTGTTCAGCTCTTCAACACTCTTCTCACGCAGCTCTTTTGCTTTCATTACATCACCGTCTTAGTTACAAAGGTGGTTTTAATCGGCAGTTTCGCTGCTGCCAGCTTGAATGCTTCACGGGCCAGCTCTTCCGGTACGCCGTCCATTTCATACAGGACTTTACCCGGCTGAATCAAGGCAACCCAATACTCCACGTTACCTTTACCTTTACCCATACGCACTGCCAGCGGCTTTTCAGTGATCGGTTTGTCCGGGAATACACGGATCCAGATCTTACCTTGACGCTTAACTGCACGGGTCATAGCACGACGTGCTGCTTCGATCTGACGGGCAGTCAGACGACCACGGCCAACAGCTTTCAGACCGAAGCTGCCGAAGCTAACATCCGCGCCAGCAGCCAGACCGCGGTTACGGCCTTTGTGCATTTTACGGAATTTTGTACGCTTTGGTTGTAACATCAGCGACGCTCCTTATTTACGGCCTTTACGCTGCTGCTTTTTAGGTTGCGCAGCCGGTTTTTCCGGTTGTTCAACAGCAGCCATACCACCCAGGATCTCGCCTTTGAAGATCCACACTTTAACGCCGATTACACCGTAAGTGGTGTGCGCTTCAGAGGTGTTGTAGTCGATGTCAGCACGCAGAGTGTGCAGAGGTACGCGACCTTCGCGGTACCATTCGGTACGTGCGATTTCCGCGCCGCCCAGACGGCCGCTAACTTCAACTTTGATACCTTTAGCGCCCAGACGCATTGCGTTCTGTACAGCACGCTTCATAGCACGACGGAACATAACACGACGTTCCAGCTGAGAAGTGATGCTGTCAGCAACCAATTTTGCGTCCAGTTCAGGCTTACGCACTTCGGCGATATTGATCTGAGCAGGAACGCCAGCAATATCCGCTACGACTTTGCGCAGTTTTTCTACGTCTTCGCCTTTCTTACCGATAACGATACCCGGGCGAGCGGTGTGAATGGTCACACGGATGCTCTTAGCCGGACGCTCGATAACGATACGAGATACAGACGCTTTCGCCAGTTCCTTAGTCAGGTACTGACGTACTTTAAAATCGCTGTCCAGGTTGTCAGCGAATTCTTTGGTGTTCGCAAACCAGGTTGAGTTCCATGGTTTTACAATACCCAGGCGAATACCATTAGGATGTACTTTCTGACCCATTGCTAGTCTCCAGAGTCTCAGCGATCGGACACAACCACAGTAATGTGGCTGGTGCGCTTCAGGATGCGATCTGCACGACCTTTTGCACGCGGCATAATGCGCTTCATGCTCGGGCCTTCGTCTACGAAAATTTTCGTAACTTTCAGATCGTCAATGTCAGCGCCATCGTTGTGTTCAGCGTTAGCAATGGCAGATTCCAGGACTTTCTTAACCAGTACAGCCGCTTTCTTATTGGTGTAGGTCAGAATATCCAGAGCCTGCGACACTTTCTTACCGCGAATCAGGTCTGCAACAAGGCGAACCTTCTGAGCAGAAGAACGAGCATGGCGATGTTGAGCTAAAGTTTCCATCTCTTCCTCCTACCTTATTTCTTCTTCGCTTTTTTATCAGCAGCGTGGCCGCGATAAGTACGAGTCGGTGCGAATTCACCCAGTTTGTGACCGACCATTTCGTCGGAAACAAATACCGGAACGTGCTGACGACCATTATGGACAGCGATGGTCAAACCGATCATGTTAGGAAAGATCGTTGAACGACGGGACCAAGTGCGCAGGGGCTTCTTGTCTCCGCTTTCCACCGCTTTCTCTACCTTCTTCAGCAAGTGCAGGTCAATAAAAGGACCTTTCTTGAGAGAACGTGGCATGGCTTATCCTCTAAAATTATTTGCTACGGCGACGTACGATGAATTTATCAGTACGCTTGTTGCTGCGGGTCTTCTTACCTTTGGTCTGAACGCCCCACGGAGTTACCGGGTGCTTACCAAAGTTACGACCTTCACCACCACCATGTGGGTGGTCGACTGGGTTCATCGCAGTACCGCGAACGGTAGGACGAACACCACGCCAGCGTGCAGCACCTGCTTTACCCAGAACGCGCAGCATATGCTCAGCATTGCCAACTTCGCCCAGAGTTGCACGGCAGTCTGCTTCGACTTTACGCATTTCACCAGAACGCAGACGCAGGGTGACATAAGCACCATCACGAGCAACGATCTGAACGTAAGTACCAGCGGAACGTGCCAGCTGACCGCCTTTACCTGGTTTCATTTCTACGTTATGAACGGTAGAACCAACCGGGATATTGCGCATCGGCAGGGTGTTACCTGCTTTGATTGCAGCATCAACGCCAGACTGAATCTGGTCGCCAGCTTTCAGGCCTTTAGGGGCCAGGATGTAACGGCGTTCACCGTCTTTGTACAGAACCAGCGCGATGTTCGCGGAGCGGTTCGGATCGTACTCAAGACGTTCAACAACTGCCGGGATACCGTCTTTGTTGCGTTTGAAGTCAACAATACGATAAGCCTGCTTGTGACCACCACCGATGTGACGAGTGGTGATGCGGCCATTGTTGTTACGACCACCGGATTTGCTGTTTTTTTCAACCAGCGGAGCAAAAGGTTTGCCCTTGTGCAGCTCTGGGTTGACCACTTTAACAACGTGGCGACGACCCGGAGATGTCGGTTTACATTTAACAACTGCCATTGTATTACTCCTCCGACTTACTCAGCGCCGCCGACGAAGTCCAGATTCTGGCCTTCCTTCAGGGTGACGTAAGCTTTTTTCCAGTCGCTACGACGACCGATACGCTGTCCGTGACGTTTAACTTTCCCTTTAACTACCAGGGTGTTAACGACTTCGACTTCGACTTCAAACAGTTTCTGCACAGCAGCTTTGATTTCTGCTTTGGTCGCGTCTTTAGCAACTTTGAGAACGATGGTGTTAGTTTTTTCCATCGCAGTAGACGCTTTTTCAGAAACGTGCGGTGCGCGCAGCACTTTCAGCAGACGTTCTTCACGAATCATGCCAGCATCTCCTCAACTTGCTTAACAGCATCAGCAGTCATTACGACTTTGTCGAAGGCGATCAGGCTAACCGGGTCGATACCAGTTGCATCGCGTACGTCAACCTTGTGCAGGTTGCGCGCAGCCAGGAACAGGTTTTCGTCCAGCTCACCGGTGATGATCAGCACATCTTCCAGAGCCATGTCTTTCAGTTTCTGTGCCAGCAGCTTAGTTTTAGGCGCTTCTACAGAGAATGATTCGACAACGATCAGACGATCCTGACGTACCAGTTCGGACAGAATGCTTTTCAGCGCGCCGCGGTACATCTTTTTGTTAACTTTTTGACTGTGGTCCTGTGGACGAGCAGCGAAGGTCACGCCACCTGAACGCCAGATCGGGCTCTTGATAGAACCTGAACGCGCACGGCCGGTACCTTTCTGGCGCCACGGCTTTTTGCCTGAACCAGTTACTTCAGCACGAGTCTTCTGAGCACGAGTACCCTGACGAGCACCAGCTGCATAAGCAACAACAACCTGGTGAACCAGCGCTTCGTTGAAATCACGACCGAAGGTAGTTTCGGAAACAGTCAGCGCGCTCTGCGCGTCTTTCAATACTAATTCCATTGCTATCCCCTTACGCCTTCACAGCTGGTTTAACGATCAGGTCGCAACCGGTCGCACCCGGAACACCACCTTTAACCAGCAGCAGGTTGCGCTCAGCGTCAACACGTACTACGTCCAGGCTCTGAACGGTTACACGTTCGTTGCCCAGCTGACCTGCCATTTTCTTGCCTTTGAACACTTTGCCCGGAGTCTGGTTCTGACCGATAGAACCCGGAACGCGGTGAGACAAGGAGTTACCGTGAGTAGCGTCCTGGGTACGGAAGTTCCAGCGCTTAACGGTACCAGCGAAACCTTTACCTTTAGAGGTACCGGTTACGTCAACTTTTTTAACGTCAGCAAACAGTTCAACGCTAATGTTCTGACCAACGGTGTATTCTTCACCATCTGCCAGACGGAATTCCCACAGGCCGCGGCCAGCTTCTACGCCAGCTTTAGCAAAGTGGCCAGCTTCCGGCTTAGTTACACGGTTAGCTTTTTTAGCACCGGTGGTAACCTGAACAGCGCGATAGCCATCGTTAGCCAGATCTTTAACCTGAGTAACGCGGTTTGCTTCAACTTCGATAACGGTTACTGGGATAGATACGCCATCTTCAGTGAAGATGCGGGTCATACCCACTTTTTTACCGACTAAACCAATCATTGTATCAACCTCTCAATCGCTCGATGACCTGATTAACCCAGGCTGATCTGCACGTCTACACCGGCAGCCAGGTCCAGACGCATCAGAGCATCAACGGTTTTTTCAGTTGGCTCAACGATGTCAACCAGACGCTTGTGAGTACGGATCTCGTACTGATCACGCGCGTCTTTGTTGACGTGCGGGGAGATCAGAACGGTGAAACGCTCTTTGCGGGTCGGCAGCGGGATCGGACCACGAACCTGCGCACCAGTGCGCTTGGCAGTCTCGACGATTTCCGCGGTTGATTGATCGATCAGACGATGATCAAACGCTTTCAAACGGATACGGATTCTTTGGTTCTGCATGAGACCAGAGCTCCAATTATTTTATAGACGAAATAGTTACTCCTCAAACCCATTACGATTGATGGGAGAGTGTAACCGTTCTTACAGAGTTCCCCGATTGGGAACATTGTCTGGTATTGCTTTCGCAGTACCGGTGGCTCATATCGAACCGCTGTCAATATTAGACAAGCCCGCGCATTATACGTAAATCTCAGTCTTAAGCAAGTGCCGCGTAGAAATTAATCACTCGTTCACAAATGCGGCGCTCCTTCCACTCTGATTGTATGTCCTGTGGTGCAACGCGTTTTCCGTGGAAGAGAGCATCCATAACCCACATCCCGGGCTTGTAGGGCCGCCGGGTTTACCTGAAGGTAAACTCTTTACCAGATAAGGCTTGCCCATGTACATCGACCTCCCCTTTCTGTTGATTTATGTTTCGCTATCAGGGTTGCTCTTAGTCCATGACCTACGTACCGGGTTACTGCCCGACAAATTTACCTGCCCTCTTTTGTGGGGCGGTCTTATTTATCATCAATGCTGCAGACCTGCACAGTTATCCGACGCGCTTTGGGGTGCTGTAGCGGGCTATGGGGTATTTGCTTTGTTCTACTGGGGGTATCGTTTGATATGTCGACAGGAAGGGTTAGGCTTTGGTGATGTCAAATTTCTTGCCGCGCTAGGCGCATGGCATTGCTGGGAATCATTACCACTTTTGGTTTTACTTGCCGCGGGTATGGCATGTTGCCTCACCGGGATTTCCTGCGTCCGTTACGGGAAACAGGTACTAAAAAACCCGCTGCCATTTGGGCCATATCTGGCGGCTGCGGGTTTTGTTATTGGCCTGGTAAGTATGATACAGGGCGGTTAGTCACTGACTTTAATTTGCGATTGCAGATAATTTTGTAAGCCAAGTTTTGCAATCAGGTCCAGCTCGGTTTCGAGCCAGTCAATATGCCCTTCTTCTTCAGTCAGGATCTCAATCATCATATCCCGGCTGACATAATCATGAACGCTATCGGCATAGGCAATGGCTTCACGTAAGTCTTTAGCACCATCGAGTTCGAGTCGAAGATCGGATTGCAGCATCTCTTCAACGTCTTCGCCAATACCCAACTTGCCAAGATCCTGCAAGTTCGGGATCCCTTCTAAGAATAAAATACGCTCGATATATTTATCAGCGTGTTTCATCTCATCGATAGATTCATGGTACTCAACATCATTGAGGCGAGTCAGTCCCCAGTTTTTAAACATACGAGCATGGAGAAAATACTGGTTGATCGCGACAAGCTCATTTCCCAATAGTTTATTGAGATAATTTATGATTTTAACATCACCTTTCATTTTATAGTCCCTCCGCTTCCACTCTTAGAGCGTAGATGGGGCTACAGGGATGTCAAAAAAAAGAGTGTGACTTAGGCGATCTCTTTAAATTCTGGCATTTGCGTTAATTCATCCTGCATGACTTCGCGGGCAGCACGAATGCACTTACCGCATTGATTTCCAACAGGAATAAATTTACGTAATTGCTGAAAAGACTGAGGATGAAACTGGCGAACAGCCTGACGTATTTTTTTATCACTTATCGCATTACACAAACAAACGTACATGATCGCTCCCGTTCAATTTCTGCGCAAAGTGTAAATGAGAATAGTTATGATTACAATAGCACAACGCGATTTACGCAGCGGGAGAATGAATAAAAAATGCGAATAAATATGACAACGACTAAATTGCAGGTAGCAAAAAGGGCGCCGAAGCGCCCTTTTTAAGCTCAAAGCTAATTAATCAATAATTAGCTCATTACTTTAGCAACAACGCCCGCACCAACAGTACGGCCGCCTTCACGGATTGCGAAACGCAGACCGTCGTCCATCGCGATCGGGTGGATCAGGGTAACAACCATTTTGATGTTGTCGCCCGGCATTACCATCTCTACGCCTTCCGGCAGTTCGATGGTACCAGTCACGTCAGTAGTACGGAAGTAGAACTGCGGACGGTAGCCTTTGAAGAACGGAGTATGACGGCCGCCTTCGTCTTTGGACAGAATGTACACTTCAGATTCGAACTTGGTGTGCGGCTTGATAGAGCCCGGCTTAGCCAGTACCTGACCACGTTCGATTTCTTCACGTTTGATACCACGCAGCAGAACACCAACGTTCTCACCAGCACGGCCTTCGTCCAGCAGTTTGCGGAACATTTCAACGCCAGTACAGGTAGACTTAGCAGTCTCTTTGATACCAACGATTTCAACTTCTTCACCAACTTTGATGATACCGCGCTCTACACGACCGGTAACAACGGTACCACGACCGGAGATGGAGAATACGTCTTCGATAGGCAGCAGGAACGGTTTGTCAATCGCACGCTCTGGTTCTGGGATGTAAGAATCCAGGAAGCCAGCCAGTTCGATGATTTTCGCTTCCCACTCTGCTTCGCCTTCCAGCGCTTTCAGAGCAGAACCACGAACGATCGGAGTGTCGTCGCCCGGGAAATCGTACTGAGACAGAAGTTCACGGACTTCCATTTCTACCAGTTCCAGCAGCTCTTCGTCATCAACCATGTCGCATTTGTTCAGGAACACGATGATGTACGGAACGCCTACCTGACGACCCAGCAGGATGTGCTCACGAGTCTGCGGCATCGGGCCGTCAGTCGCAGCAACAACCAGGATCGCGCCGTCCATCTGCGCAGCACCGGTGATCATGTTTTTAACATAGTCGGCGTGGCCCGGGCAGTCTACGTGTGCGTAGTGGCGAGTCGGGGTGTCATATTCAACGTGAGAAGTGTTGATGGTGATACCACGAGCTTTTTCTTCCGGCGCGTTATCGATCTGGTCGAATGC
>NZ_JAOWGZ010000100.1:0-5452 GCF_030332875.1 Citrobacter sp. Cpo045 | reverse complement strand
ACTCAGAAGTGAAACGCCGTAGCGCCGATGGTAGTGTGGGGTCTCCCCATGCGAGAGTAGGGAACTGCCAGGCATTAATTAAAGTGAAAAAGCCCATCCTGACGGATGGGCTTTTTTGCGTCTGTGTGGAATGAAAACCGCCGGATGCGGCGTGCCGCCTTATCCGGCCTACAGGGGCCGGGCTGAACGTATTTTGTAGGCCTGATAAGTGCAGCGCATCAGGCAACGCGGCGGTACATTGCCGGATGCGGCGTGTCGCCTTATCCGGCCTACAGAGGCAGGGCTGAACGTATTTTGTAGGCCTGATAAGCGCAGCGCATCAGGCACATCACAACACCGCACCATCGGGTGCAAAGCTATATCCTGAGCCTCCATAACACAAGCCATCCAGCGGTATATGCGGTAAACTAGGCGCGATTTTGCATCAGGAAAGCGTCTATGAATCACTCCCTTAAAGCCTGGAACACCTTCGGTATCGATCAGCAAACGAATGAACTTGTCTGCGCCGAAAATGAACAACAATTACTGAATGCCTGGCAATCAGCCAATGCATCGCATCATCCAGTACTGATCCTGGGCGAAGGGAGCAACGTCCTGTTTCTTGATGCCTTCCAGGGGACGGTGATCGTCAATCGTATTAAGGGTATTGAGATTACAGAACAACCTGATGCGTGGCATTTGCACGTAGGTGCGGGTGAAAACTGGCATCATCTGGTCCAGCATACGTTGCAGCTTGGTATGCCTGGCCTGGAAAATCTGGCGCTTATCCCAGGCTGCGTGGGTTCATCGCCAATCCAGAACATTGGTGCCTATGGCGTAGAGCTACAGCGCGTCTGCGAATACGTAGACTGCGTTGAGCTGTCGACTGGCAAACATCTGCGCGTTGGTGCAGCAGAATGTCGCTTTGGTTATCGTGACAGCATCTTCAAACATGAATACCAGGATCGCTTCGCAATTATTGCTGTTGGTTTACGCTTGTCTAAACAGTGGCATCCGGTACTGACCTATGGCGATCTGACGCGCCTGGATCCTACAACGGTGACGCCTCAGCAGGTTTTTGATTCTGTCTGCCATATGCGCACGACAAAACTGCCCGATCCGAAAGTAAACGGTAATGCAGGAAGCTTCTTTAAAAACCCGGTTGTCACCGCAGAGATTGCGCAGGAGCTCCTGGCAAAATTCCCAACAGCACCTAATTACCCGCAGGCTGATGGTTCTGTGAAACTGGCCGCCGGCTGGCTTATCGATCAGTGTCAGCTAAAAGGCATGCGCATTGGTGGCGCAGCGGTACATCAACAGCAGGCTCTGGTGCTGATCAATGCAGACAATGCGACGAGTCAGGATGTGGTGCAACTTGCACATCATGTACGTCAAAAAGTCGGTGAGAAATTTAATGTCTGGCTCGAACCAGAGGTCCGGTTTATTGGCCCGCAGGGTGAAATGAATGCTGTGGAGATCATTGCATGAAGGATAATACCGTCCCTCTGACGCTTATTTCATTACTCGCTGATGGCGAATTTCATTCCGGTGAGCAGCTCGGTGAAAAGTTGGGAATGAGCCGTGCCGCAATCAATAAGCATGTCCAGACGTTACGCGACTGGGGGGTTGATGTCTTTACTGTTCCAGGTAAAGGATACAGCTTACCGGAGCCTATCCAACTATTAGATGCCTCACTTATTCATTCTCAACTGGATGGTGGAAATATCACAGTCCTGCCGGTTATCGACTCAACCAATCAGTACCTGATGGACCGAATAGGTCAACTGGAGTCAGGGGATGCCTGTGTCGCTGAATATCAGCAAGCCGGGCGCGGCCGCCGTGGTCGCAAATGGTTCTCACCGTTTGGTGCCAACCTGTACCTTTCAATGTTCTGGCGGTTGGAACAAGGACCGGCTGCCGCGATTGGCCTGAGTCTGGTTATTGGTATCGTCATGGCTGAGGTTTTACGCGATCTGGGCGCAGAGAAGGTACGTGTAAAATGGCCCAACGACCTCTATTTGCTCGACCGTAAGCTGGCAGGGATCCTGGTTGAACTGACCGGTAAGACAGGGGATGCCGCGCAGATTGTTATCGGTGCGGGTATTAATATGTCCATGCGCCGGGTTGAAGAAAATGTGGTTAATCAAGGCTGGATTAACTTGCAGGAAGCGGGCATTAACATTGATCGCAATACCCTTGCTGCCCGACTGATACGTGAGTTGCGTGCTGCGTTAGTACTCTTTGAGCACGAAGGTTTAGCGCCGTATCTGTCTCGCTGGAAGAGACTGGATAACTTTATCGACCGCCCGGTCAAACTTATTATTGGCGATAAAGAAATATTTGGCGTCTCTCGTGGAATAGACGCGCAAGGTGCATTATTGCTTGAGCAAAATGGCGAGATCAAACCCTGGATGGGTGGAGAAATATCGCTAAGAAGCGCTGAGTAATAATAAGGGGAGCTGTTGCTCCCCTTTTTTATTTATTTTCTCAACCTGACTTGCTCAACGGCATGATTGGCACTTTTCGTCATGATTAAGCTTGCTCGCTCACGCGTTGGTAATATATTTTGCTTTAAATTCAGCCAGTTAATTTCTTTCCACAACGATGTGGCGGTGTTGATAGCCTCATCTTCTGATAATTTTGCATAGTTATGGAAATAAGAGTCCGGGTTGGTAAACGCCCCTTCACGGAATTTCAGGAAACGGTTGATATACCACGTCTGGAGTAATTCTTCTGGCGCATCAACATAAATAGAAAAGTCGACAAAGTCAGAAACAAATACATGATGCGGATCGTGAGGATAGTCCATCCCGCTTTGTAATACATTTAGCCCTTCGAGTATTAATATGTCGGGCTGGGCAACGGTTTTGTCGCCATCAGGGATCACATCATAGATGAGATGGGAATAGACCGGAGCCGTGACGTTAGGTACGCCTGATTTCAGATCGGAAACGAATTTAACCAAGCGATGCATATCATAGGACTGGGGGAAGCCTTTCTTCTTCATCAGTCCACGATCTTTCAATACCTGGTTAGGGTGGAGAAAGCCATCGGTAGTAATCAACTCAACCTTGCGATGCTCGGGCCAGCGACTGAGCAAAGCCTGCAAAACACGCGCAGTCGTACTTTTACCGACGGCGACGCTGCCAGCAATGCTAATAATATAAGGAATACGCTCGCCATTCGTGCCTAAAAATTGCTCCAGCACGGCCTGACGTCGCAGGTTCGAACTGATGTAAAAGTTTAGCAAACGCGAGAGAGGCAAATAAATCTCGGCAACTTCTTCCAGCGATAAGTCTTCGTTAATGCCTTTAAGACGAGCAATCTCTTCCTCGGTCAGGGTCATCGGCACGGAATCACGAAGCGCAGCCCACTGGTTGCGATCAAACTGTAGGTAAGGCGACGTTAACGCTTGCTCTTTTATACTCATACGCATGGTCTGGCTGTCATTGCTATATCAGGTCTGCGGTAAAAAACGAAATCATCCCGGTACGCAATGGCACGCACATTTCAGTTAATTTGGACAATGGGCAGGAGGGTAACACCAGATGGGGGGGAATAATAAGAAAAAATCATCCTCTGAAATGCAATGTGACGGGTATTCCAGATGTATAAAGATGTGCTTTCTCTCTATCAAAGCGTACCTGCCGGAGCAAAATTCCTCCCAGAGGAGGCTCCTGACGTTGGAAATTTGTCCAATCCAAAGAAGAAATAGATTATTTATCGGTCGTATAGTGCAAAATGTGAGCGATAGAACATTTTATGCAATTTTTTAGTTGCATGAGTGCGCATGTCTCCATAAAATGCGCGCTACTTGATGCCGACTTAGCTCAGTAGGTAGAGCAACTGACTTGTAATCAGTAGGTCACCAGTTCGATTCCGGTAGTCGGCACCATCAAGTCCGGTGGGGTTCCCGAGCGGCCAAAGGGAGCAGACTGTAAATCTGCCGTCACAGACTTCGAAGGTTCGAATCCTTCCCCCACCACCACTTTCTGGCAGCGTTATCGCCGCCTGAGTTGATTAAAAAATTAATCAGCTCGAACAGAAAAGAGAGAAATCTCTTTTTTGTTGCAGAAAGAACTGGGTAGCCGAGTTTCAGGATGCGGGCATCGTATAATGGCTATTACCTCAGCCTTCCAAGCTGATGATGCGGGTTCGATTCCCGCTGCCCGCTCCAGACGTGCTGATATGGCTCAGTTGGTAGAGCGCACCCTTGGTAAGGGTGAGGTCCCCAGTTCGACTCTGGGTATCAGCACCACTTCACTTCTCCTTCCCGTTTCTCTCTGTTTACTTTTAAAAGCATTCAACAGCTCAGGTATATTGCCTGGTTGATGTGGTGATATCACCGATTTATCCGTGTCTTAGAGGGACAATCGATGTCTAAAGAAAAATTTGAACGTACTAAACCGCACGTTAACGTCGGTACTATCGGCCACGTTGACCATGGTAAAACAACGCTGACCGCTGCAATCACTACCGTTCTGGCTAAAACCTACGGCGGTGCTGCTCGCGCATTCGACCAGATCGATAACGCGCCGGAAGAAAAAGCTCGTGGTATCACCATCAACACTTCTCACGTTGAATATGACACCCCGACTCGCCACTACGCACACGTAGACTGCCCGGGCCACGCCGACTATGTTAAAAACATGATCACCGGTGCTGCGCAGATGGACGGCGCGATCCTGGTTGTTGCTGCGACTGACGGCCCGATGCCGCAGACTCGTGAGCACATCCTGCTGGGTCGTCAGGTAGGCGTTCCGTACATCATCGTGTTCCTGAACAAATGCGACATGGTTGATGACGAAGAGCTGCTGGAACTGGTAGAAATGGAAGTCCGTGAACTTCTGTCTCAGTACGATTTCCCGGGCGACGACACTCCGATCGTTCGTGGTTCTGCTCTGAAAGCGCTGGAAGGCGAAGCAGAGTGGGAAGCGAAAATCATCGAACTGGCTGGCTTCCTGGATTCTTACATCCCAGAACCAGAGCGTGCGATTGACAAACCGTTCCTGCTGCCTATCGAAGACGTATTCTCCATCTCCGGTCGTGGTACCGTTGTTACCGGTCGTGTAGAGCGCGGTATCATCAAAGTTGGTGAAGAAGTTGAAATCGTTGGTATCAAAGAGACTGCTAAGTCTACCTGTACTGGCGTTGAAATGTTCCGCAAACTGCTGGACGAAGGCCGTGCTGGTGAGAACGTTGGTGTTCTGCTGCGTGGTATCAAACGTGAAGAAATCGAACGTGGTCAGGTACTGGCTAAGCCGGGCTCTATCAAGCCGCACACCAAGTTCGAATCTGAAGTGTACATTCTGTCCAAAGACGAAGGCGGCCGTCATACTCCGTTCTTCAAAGGCTACCGTCCGCAGTTCTACTTCCGTACTACTGACGTGACTGGTACCATCGAACTGCCGGAAGGCGTAGAGATGGTAATGCCGGGCGACAACATCAAAATGGTTGTTACCCTGATCCACCC
>NZ_JAOWGZ010000099.1:0-6804 GCF_030332875.1 Citrobacter sp. Cpo045 | reverse complement strand
TGGTAAGCAGAGTTTTTGAAATGTAAGGCCTTTGAATAAGACAAAAGGCTGCCTCATCGCTAACTTTGCAACAGTGCCGGATTGAATATAACCGACGTGACTGTTACATTTAGGTGGCTAAACCCGTCAAGCCCTCAGGAGTGAATCATGACCGTAGTCACGACCGCCGATACCTCCCAACTGTACGCACTTGCAGCCCGACATGGGCTCAAGCTCCATGGCCCGCTGACTGTCAATGAGCTTGGGCTCGACTATAGGATCGTGATCGCCACCGTCGACGATGGACGTCGGTGGGTGCTGCGCATCCCGCGCCGAGCCGAGGTAAGCGCGAAGGTCGAACCAGAGGCGCGGGTGCTGGCAATGCTCAAGAATCGCCTGCCGTTCGCGGTGCCGGACTGGCGCGTGGCCAACGCCGAGCTCGTTGCCTATCCCATGCTCGAAGACTCGACTGCGATGGTCATCCAGCCTGGTTCGTCCACGCCCGACTGGGTCGTGCCGCAGGACTCGGAGGTCTTCGCGGAGAGCTTCGCGACCGCGCTCGCCGCCCTGCATGCCGTCCCCATTTCCGCCGCCGTGGATGCGGGGATGCTCATCCGTACACCGACGCAGGCCCGTCAGAAGGTGGCCGACGACGTTGACCGCGTCCGACGCGAGTTCGTGGTGAACGACAAGCGCCTCCACCGGTGGCAGCGCTGGCTCGACGACGATTCGTCGTGGCCAGATTTCTCCGTGGTGGTGCATGGCGATCTCTACGTGGGCCATGTGCTCATCGACAACACGGAGCGCGTCAGCGGGATGATCGACTGGAGCGAGGCCCGCGTTGATGACCCTGCCATCGACATGGCCGCGCACCTTATGGTCTTTGGTGAAGAGGGGCTCGCGAAGCTCCTCCTCACGTATGAAGCGGCCGGTGGCCGGGTGTGGCCGCGGCTCGCCCACCACATCGCGGAGCGCCTTGCGTTCGGGGCGGTCACCTACGCACTCTTCGCCCTCGACTCGGGTAACGAAGAGTACCTCGCTGCGGCGAAGGCGCAGCTCGCCGCAGCGGAATGAGCGAACGTCGATATAGCCCGCTCGCGACGCTGTTCGCGGCGACCTTTCTCTTCCGGATCGGCAACGCGGTGGCGGCCCTCGCGCTTCCATGGTTCGTCCTGTCTCATACAAAGAGCGCGGCCTGGGCGGGCGCCACGGCCGCTAGCAGCGTCATCGCGACCATCATCGGCGCGTGGGTTGGTGGTGGCCTCGTCGATCGGTTCGGGCGCGCGCCCGTCGCATTGATCTCGGGTGTGGTGGGCGGCGTGGCCATGGCGAGCATCCCACTGCTCGATGCCGTTGGCGCCCTCTCGAACACTGGGCTGATCGCTTGCGTGGTGCTCGGTGCCGCGTTCGACGCACCCGGTATGGCCGCGCAGGACAGTGAGCTGCCCAAACTCGGCCACGTCGCCGGGCTCTCCGTTGAGCGCGTCTCGTCACTGAAAGCGGTGATCGGGAACGTCGCGATTCTAGGTGGCCCGGCCCTTGGGGGGGCCGCAATCGGCCTGCTTGGCGCTGCGCCAACGCTCGGGCTGACGGCGTTCTGCTCCGTCCTTGCAGGTCTGCTCGGCGCGTGGGTGCTTCCCGCGCGTGCCGCTCGGACGATGACCACGACGGCGACTCTCTCCATGCGCGCCGGCGTCGCTTTTCTCTGGAGCGAACCCCTGCTGCGCCCTCTCTTTGGTATAGTGATGATCTTCGTGGGCATCGTTGGCGCCAACGGCAGCGTCATCATGCCTGCGCTGTTTGTAGATGCAGGACGCCAAGTAGCAGAGCTCGGGCTGTTCTCCTCAATGATGGGGGCTGGTGGTCTCCTTGGCATTGCCATTCATGCGTCGGTCGGCGCCCGGATATCAGCGCAGAACTGGCTGGCGGTGGCATTTTGTGGCTCTGCGGTGGGCTCGCTTCTGCTTTCACAGTTGCCAGGCGTGCCGGTGCTGATGTTGTTGGGCGCGCTCGTGGGACTGCTGACCGGCTCAGTCTCTCCCATTCTCAACGCTGCCATCTACAACCGCACGCCGCCAGAACTTCTCGGCCGGGTACTCGGCACGGTCTCGGCGGTGATGCTGTCAGCCTCGCCCATGGTTATGCTTGCGGCCGGCGCGTTTGTCGACCTTGCTGGTCCGCTCCCTGGCCTCGTTGTATCGGCCGTGTTTGCGGGGCTCGTGGCTCTACTCTCGCTCCGTCTTCAATTTGCTACAATGGCGGCGGCAGCCACAGCCTCCGCCCCAACCCATACAGAAGGTGAACACTGATGCCCCGCCCCAAGCTCAAGTCCGATGACGAGGTACTCGAGGCCGCCACCGTAGTGCTGAAGCGTTGCGGTCCCATAGAGTTCACGCTCAGCGGAGTAGCAAAGGAGGTGGGGCTCTCCCGCGCAGCGTTAATCCAGCGCTTCACCAACCGCGATACGCTGCTGGTGAGGATGATGGAGCGCGGCGTCGAGCAGGTGCGGCATTACCTGAATGCGATACCGATAGGCGCAGGGCCGCAAGGGCTCTGGGAATTTTTGCAGGTGCTCGTTCGGAGCATGAACACTCGCAACGACTTCTCGGTGAACTATCTCATCTCCTGGTACGAGCTCCAGGTGCCGGAGCTACGCACGCTTGCGATCCAGCGGAACCGCGCGGTGGTGGAGGGGATCCGCAAGCGACTGCCCCCAGGTGCTCCTGCGGCAGCTGAGTTGCTCCTGCACTCGGTCATCGCTGGCGCGACGATGCAGTGGGCCGTCGATCCGGATGGTGAGCTAGCTGATCATGTGCTGGCTCAGATCGCTGCCATCCTGTGTTTAATGTTTCCCGAACACGACGATTTCCAACTCCTCCAGGCACATGCGTAAACGGAGGTGTGCAGAGTCCCTGCGGCAGGCGACGAACACGACCGTCGTCGATTAGTACCGGTACGGTCGGTGGTATCGAAGTCTTGATCACCACTCAGGTCTACGGCTTACAAATGGTGACCATCCCGATACTTGCGTCAGAGCACCGGGCCGATTCTTTGACAGTGAATCACTCCCGTAAGGTTGTGCCGGTGTGGGTGTCCCGGGTCGAGACGATACTCCGCCAATGCGCCCAGCAAACAACCTGGCCATCGCAGGTGGTGGGGAGCGGTGTGGCGGATGAGTTGGACAAGTTGGTGTAGCAGCACGAGCACGGCGAGATAACATCGCAGGAGTTCGACATGCTCAAGAGACAGCTGATTGCGAATCGCGATGCAGATTCATAACCCGATTGCGGGTTGGCTTCACTCCACCATCACCGAGCAGACTAGCACGGCGGGCTCTGTTGCAAAGATTGGCGGCAGTCAGAGGTAGGCTGTCGCTCTGCGCCGATCAGGCGGCTGCTGCGAAATGGTGGTTGAGCATGCCCATGGCCTCCGTCAGCGCCGAGGGCCCAATGCCAAAAGCTCTCTCCACAAGGCGCACCTCGCCCCTGATGCCGGGCTGCAGGCACCAGGGGCGAGCCTGTCCTTTGCGCAGGGCTCGCATGACTTCGAATCCCTTGATCGTGGCATAGGCCGTGGGGATCGATTTGAAACCGCGCACCGGCTTGATCAGTATCTTGAGCTTTCCGTGATCGGCCTCGATCACGTTATTGAGATACTTCACCTGCCGGTGGGCCGTCTCCCGGTCCAGCTTTCCTTCGCGCTTCAATTCGGTGATCGCTGCACCATAGCTCGGCGCTTTGTCGGTATTGAGCGTGGCAGGCTTTTCCCAGTGCTTCAGGCCTCGCAGGGCCTTGCCCAGGAACCGCTTCGCTGCCTTGGCGCTGCGGGTCGGCGACAGGTAGAAATCGATCGTGTCGCCCCGCTTGTCGACTGCCCGGTACAGGTAGGTCCACTTGCCCCGCACCTTGACGTAGGTTTCATCCAGGCGCCAGCTCGGATCAAAGCCACGCCGCCAGAACCAGCGCAGCCGCTTCTCCATCTCCGGGGCGTAGCACTGGACCCAGCGATAGATCGTCGTATGGTCGACCGAAATGCCGCGTTCCGCCAGCATTTCCTCAAGGTCGCGATAGCTGATCGGATAGCGACAATACCAGCGCACCGCCCACAGGATCACATCACCCTGGAAATGGCGCCACTTGAAATCCGTCATCGTTCCGTCCGTCCAATCTCCGCCAAGCATGCTCAAGCTTCACGATTTTTGCAACAGAGCCCACACGAGTATTGAGCATAGTCGAGATTGGTGCAGATCACTTCTGATATTGAACTGTCAGGAGCTGGCTGCACAACAGCCATTACGCCCAATCAACTGGTGCAGTCGTCTTCTGAAAATGACAATCCAGTTAGGGTATAGCTCAACCTGACATAGAAGCAAAAACTCAACCACCTTCTACCAACTCTCCGAACAGCTCCTTGACCTTTGTTTTCGCATCAGCAAGTGCAGTTCTGCCTTGTTCAGTGATGTCATAAACACGCCGTTCACGTCGCCCGGTGCGTTCGTGGCGTGAGGTCAGATAGCCTTTTTTTTCCAGGCCGTGCAGCATCGGGTACACGGTGCCAGCGCTCATCTCGTAGCCGTGTCGGCGTAGCTCTTCGATGATCCCCAGCCCAAAGACAGGTTCCTCGGCTGCATGGTGAAGGATGTGCAGGCGGATCAAACCGCCGTAGAGGTCTTTGTCAGTCATTTTTTGTGCCTCACAGAGCGACGCTCAACAGCCACCCAGCTGCACCGCTACCGAGGACAACCAGCCACGGCGGGAGCTTCCAGAACATAAGTGCGACAAGGGCAACTAATGCCAAGCCGAAGTCTTGCGGCTGAAAGATGGCGCTAGTCCATACAGGCTGATACAGCGCGGCCAGCAGCAAGCCGACTACAGCGGCATTGATCCCGGCCAGCGCAGCTTGGATGCCTGTATTGCGGCGCAAACGCTCCCAAAATGGCATTGATCCGACGACCAGCAAGAACGAGGGCGCGAAGATAGCCAGCAGACACACAATGCCGCCGATCCAGCCCGACGGGGCGGTGTTCATCGAGGCACCAAGAAACGCGGCGAACGTGAACAAAGGGCCGGGCACCGCTTGAGCTGCCCCGTACCCCGCGAGAAAGGATTCATTGTTGACCCAGCCGGAGGGCACCACTTCGGCTTGCAGTAATGGCAGCACAACGTGACCACCGCCGAACACCAGTGATCCGACACGATAGAAGGAATCCACCATTGCCATGGTTTGACTTGGCATCAGTTCGGCCAACACCGGCAGGCCAATCAGCAAGACAAAGAACAGCGAGAGCCAAAGCACGCCGGCCCGGTGACTGACCGTGATAGGTAGGGGGTCATGCTCAACAACTTTCGCTGGCTTGAACAATAACCGGCCTGCGATGCCTGCGATAGCAATCACGCCAACCTGTCCCCACGCGGACGGCACAAGTAAAACGACGCAGGTAGCAATTGCCATGATGGTGACTCGCAGCCCATCCGTGCATAGGTTACGCGCCATGCCCCATACTGCTTGAGCGACCACGGCCACAGCCACCACTTTTAAGCCATGCAACGCGCCCTGCGAGACGTAATCGCCATAGCTGGAGATGCCGAGCGCAAAAAGGATCAAGGCTATGGCAGACGGCAGCGTGAAGCCAGCCCAAGCAGCCAGCGCCCCGCTGTATCCAGCCCGAGACAGTCCTACCGCTATGCCGACCTGGCTGCTTGCAGGCCCTGGCAAGAACTGACAAAGCGCGACCAAGTCAGCATAGCTCCGTTCGGAGAGCCAGCGCCGCCGTGTGACAAATTCGGCGCGGAAGTAGCCCAAGTGCGCAATGGGGCCGCCAAAAGATGTCAATCCAAGCCGCAGAAAAATAAGAAAGACCGACCATGGTCTGCTGTCATCGGTAGGGTTATTCGTCATACTTTCGCCTTCATGATCTGCAACGAGTTGATCAATAATAAGCGAAATTCGATAACGAAATTCGATATAAATCTAGAAAAAAATACCTCTATGTGTACTACGCAGTTTTAGCTGTGGCTTTCACAGGAGCACGCTTACTTACGGCTTAGCGTGCTTTATTTAATGAGATGGTCACTCCCTCCTTCCCGGTACTATGCTGAGGACAGGCTTTCATTCGGAGAACTATCATGGAAAACATTGCGCTCATTGGTATCGATCTGGGTAAAAACTCTTTCCATATTCATTGCCAGGATCGTCGCGGGAAGGCTGTTTACCGTAAAAAATTTACCCGGCCAAAGTTGATCGAATTTTTGGCGACATGCCCCGCTACAACCATCGCAATGGAAGCCTGTGGCGGTTCTCACTTTATGGCACGCAAGTTGGAAGAGTTGGGGCATTCCCCAAAGCTGATATCACCACAATTTGTCCGCCCGTTCGTTAAAAGCAATAAAAACGACTTTGTCGACGCCGAAGCTATTTGTGAAGCTGCATCGCGTCCGTCTATGCGTTTTGTGCAGCCCAGAACGGAATCTCAGCAGGCAATGCGGGCTCTGCATCGTGTCCGTGAATCCCTGGTTCAGGATAAGGAAAAAACAACCAATCAAATGCATGCTTTTCTGCTGGAATTTGGCATTAGCGTTCCCCGAGGAGCTGCCGTTATTAGCCGACTGAGTACCATTCTTGAGGATAATAGTTTGCCTCTTTACCTCAGCCAGTTATTGCTGAAATTACAACAGCATTATCACTATCTTGTTGAGCAGATTAAAGATTTGGAATCCCAGTTGAAACGAAAGTTGGACGAAGATGAGGTTGGACAGCGCTTGCTGAGCATTCCCTGCGTCGGAACACTGACAGCGAGTACTATTTCAACTGAGATTGGCGACGGGA
>NZ_JAOWGZ010000098.1:0-3351 GCF_030332875.1 Citrobacter sp. Cpo045 | reverse complement strand
CTTTGAATGGGTTCATGTGCAGCTCCATCAGCAAAAGGGGATGATAAGTTTATCACCACCGACTATTTGCAACAGTGCCTGCCATCGAGCGCGCAAGCGCCGAGGCCATCACCCGTGCCAACCGACGCATTTACGCGGCGCTGACCGATTCTTTGTTATCACCCCACCGTCAGCGCCTGGACGAACTTCTCAAGCGCAAGGACGGCAGTAAAGTGACGTGGCTGGCATGGCTGCGCCAGTCGCCTGCCAAACCGAACTCTCGCCACATGCTCGAACATATTGAGCGCCTGAAATCCTGGCAAGCACTTGATCTGCCCGCAGGCATCGAGCGGCAGGTTCACCAGAACCGCCTGCTCAAAATCGCTCGTGAAGGTGGCCAGATGACGCCTGCTGATCTGGCAAAGTTCGAGGTGCAACGACGCTATGCCACGCTGGTAGCGCTGGCCATCGAAGGCATGGCCACCGTCACCGATGAAATCATCGACCTTCACGATCGCATCATCGGCAAGCTGTTCAACGCGGCCAAGAACAAGCATCAGCAGCAGTTCCAGGCTTCCGGCAAGGCGATCAACGACAAGGTGCGGATGTATGGGCGCATCGGTCAAGCGTTGATTGAGGCCAAGCAAAGCGGCAGCGATCCGTTCGCCGCCATCGAGGCCGTTATGCCCTGGGACACCTTCGCCGCCAGCGTCACCGAAGCGCAAACATTGGCGCGGCCTGCCGACTTTGATTTCCTGCACCACATCGGTGAAAGCTATGCCACGCTACGCCGCTACGCGCCGCAGTTCCTGGGCGTGCTCAAATTGCGGGCTGCGCCCGCCGCCAAGGGTGTGCTCGATGCCATCGACATGCTGCGCGGCATGAACAGCGACAGCGCGCGCAAGGTGCCCGCCGATGCGCCAACCGCATTCATCAAGCCGCGCTGGGCAAAGCTGGTTCTGACCGACGACGGCATCGACCGGCGTTACTACGAGTTATGCGCCCTGTCGGAGCTGAAGAACGCGCTGCGCTCCGGTGATGTCTGGGTGCAGGGTTCTCGCCAGTTCAAGGACTTCGACGAATACCTGGTGCCGGTCGAGAAGTTCGCCACTTTGAAGCTGGCCAGCGAATTGCCGCTGGCAGTGGCCACCGACTGCGACCAATACCTGCATGACCGGTTGGAATTGTTGGAGGCGCAACTCGCCACAGTCAACCGCATGGCTGCGGCCAACGACTTACCGGATGCCATCATCACCACCGCGTCAGGCCTGAAGATCACGCCGCTGGACGCGGCAGTACCAGACGCCGCGCAAGCCATGATCGACCAGACAGCTATGCTGCTGCCGCACCTCAAAATCACCGAGTTGCTGATGGAGGTCGATGAATGGACGGGCTTCACCCGCCACTTCACACACCTGAAGACCAGCGACACGGCCAAGGACAAAACCTTGCTGTTGACGACGATCCTGGCCGACGCGATCAACCTGGGTCTGACCAAAATGGCCGAGTCCTGCCCTGGCACCACCTACGCCAAGCTGTCTTGGCTGCAAGCCTGGCACATCCGCGATGAAACCTATTCGACGGCGCTGGCCGAGCTGGTGAATGCGCAGTTTCGGCAACCCTTCGCCGGCAACTGGGGTGACGGCACCACGTCATCGTCGGACGGCCAGAACTTCAGAACCGGCAGCAAAGCAGAAAGCACTGGTCATATCAACCCGAAGTATGGAAGCAGTCCAGGACGGACTTTCTACACCCATATCTCCGACCAGTACGCGCCCTTCAGTGCCAAGGTGGTCAACGTGGGCATTCGTGATTCAACTTACGTGCTTGATGGCCTGCTGTACCACGAGTCGGACTTGCGCATCGAGGAACACTACACCGACACGGCAGGCTTCACCGATCACGTGTTTGGCTTGATGCATTTGCTGGGATTTCGCTTCGCGCCGCGTATCCGTGACTTGGGCGAAACCAAGCTATTCATCCCCAAGGGCGATGCCGCCTATGACGCGCTCAAGCCGATGATTAGCAGCGACAGGCTGAACATCAAGCAAATACGCGCCCATTGGGATGAAATTCTGCGGCTGGCCACCTCCATCAAGCAAGGCACGGTAACGGCTTCGCTGATGCTGCGCAAACTCGGCAGCTACCCGCGCCAGAACGGCTTGGCCGTGGCGTTGCGCGAGCTGGGGCGCATCGAGCGCACGCTGTTCATTTTGGATTGGCTGCAAAGCGTGGAGCTGCGCCGCCGCGTCCATGCGGGGCTGAATAAGGGCGAGGCGCGCAACGCGCTGGCCAGGGCGGTCTTCTTCTACCGATTGGGTGAAATCCGCGACCGCAGTTTTGAGCAGCAGCGCTACCGGGCCAGCGGCCTCAATCTGGTGACGGCGGCCATCGTGTTGTGGAACACGGTATATCTGGAGCGTGCCACCAGTGCTTTGCGTGGCAACGGCACGGCGCTGGACGACACATTGTTGCAATATCTGTCGCCGCTGGGGTGGGAGCACATCAACCTGACCGGCGATTACCTATGGCGCAGCAGCGCCAAGGTCGGTGCGGGGAAGTTCAGGCCATTGCGACCGCTGCCACCGGCTTAGCGTGCTTTATTTAATGAGATGGTCACTCCCTCCTTCCCGGTACTATGCTGAGGACAGGCTTTCATTCGGAGAACTATCATGGAAAACATTGCGCTCATTGGTATCGATCTGGGTAAAAACTCTTTCCATATTCATTGCCAGGATCGTCGCGGGAAGGCTGTTTACCGTAAAAAATTTACCCGGCCAAAGTTGATCGAATTTTTGGCGACATGCCCCGCTACAACCATCGCAATGGAAGCCTGTGGCGGTTCTCACTTTATGGCACGCAAGTTGGAAGAGTTGGGGCATTCCCCAAAGCTGATATCACCACAATTTGTCCGCCCGTTCGTTAAAAGCAATAAAAACGACTTTGTCGACGCCGAAGCTATTTGTGAAGCTGCATCGCGTCCGTCTATGCGTTTTGTGCAGCCCAGAACGGAATCTCAGCAGGCAATGCGGGCTCTGCATCGTGTCCGTGAATCCCTGGTTCAGGATAAGGAAAAAACAACCAATCAAATGCATGCTTTTCTGCTGGAATTTGGCATTAGCGTTCCCCGAGGAGCTGCCGTTATTAGCCGACTGAGTACCATTCTTGAGGATAATAGTTTGCCTCTTTACCTCAGCCAGTTATTGCTGAAATTACAACAGCATTATCACTATCTTGTTGAGCAGATTAAAGATTTGGAATCCCAGTTGAAACGAAAGTTGGACGAAGATGAGGTTGGACAGCGCTTGCTGAGCATTCCCTGCGTCGGAACACTGACAGCGAGTACTATTTCAACTGAGATTGGCGACGGGA
>NZ_JAOWGZ010000097.1:0-6931 GCF_030332875.1 Citrobacter sp. Cpo045 | reverse complement strand
CAGAAGACGTCGTAAAGGGCTGGCAACAGAACGTCTGCCGCTGCTCCGTCCGGCGGCGCCCAATCTGACCTGGTCGATGGATTTCGTCATGGACGCACTTTCCACCGGTCGCAGGATCAAGTGTCTTACCTGCGTCGATGATTTCACAAAGGAATGCCTGACGGTCACTGTTGCCTTTGGGATTTCAGGCGTTCAGGTCACGCGTATTCTGGACAGCATTGCACTGTTTCGAGGCTATCCGGCGACGATAAGAACTGACCAGGGGCCGGAGTTCACTTGCCGTGCACTGGATCAATGGGCCTTTGAGCATGGTGTTGAGTTGCGCTTAATCCAGCCGGGCAAGCCAACGCAGAACGGATTTATTGAGAGCTTTAACGGACGATTTCGCGATGAATGTTTGAATGAGCACTGGTTCAGCGATATCGTTCATGCCAGGAAAATTATTAATGACTGGCGGCAGGATTATAACGAATGCCGCCCGCACTCCACGCTGAATTATCAGACACCGTCTGAATTTGCAGCGGGCTGGAGAAAGGGTCATTCTGAGAATGAAGATTCCGACGTTACTAACTGAGTGTTGTATCTAATCGTGGGGGCAGGTCAGTGTATGTTCAAACTGATACCTGGCGAACTGGCGTTGCCATTCTTCACGTGCATCGAAAAAGATTAGCTTGATGGTAAATGGCATCACAGTTAGCGGGTTAAATCGCCCCCGTTTTGCAACGATATCGCCGTTAGGTGAAGTAATGTTTTGAGGGATAATGACCGTCGGATCGATGGTTCTGGTAGCTCGCTTTGTCGCTTCCGGGAATTCCTGGAAAACCTGGCGGGGCCAGTAGTTATCAATGGCCTTTTTCTTCATGCCATCAAAATCGAGTTTAGCGACACTCTCCTGTAGTTCATCAATAAGGTTCTTCTCTACGACCCCAACAGCGGGCCCGGCCACACCAAGGTCGCCGGTCTTGTCTTTCAGGTACGCGATGTCATAGATGCCTGTCACCCTGGCCACCAGCTCACCATCTTTTTCATGGATAATGGTCGGTACAGAACTAACGTTGTAGTTTTTGAATACAGTTGGATCGAGGTTTACGGCCAGAGAAGACTTGGAGTCGAAGGAAAGTTTCTGCCAGTGGGTAAGTTCATCAAGCAGGTTCTTTTTATCTTTTGCCCCCTGGACAACCAGAGCGATATCCGTGCGTCCATCGTATAACTTGAGAATGTCGGTGATTTCAGCATCGCTGAGAGACGCGGAGACGAGAATATAAATAAAATCACCGGCTGGCTTATTTTGTTTCTCGTTAGTCATATCAGACTTTGCTAACGCTCCTCTTACCGCATCATCGACTAGTTCATCTGTATTTTTATACTCGGGCATTTCACCCATCATTTTTCGATTATCTTTAACCGTGTCAGTAGCGCGGTCGGCAGTGGCATTTTGATTATCACGAGCCGCTTTTATGAGACTGTCAATATCTTTCATTTCAGTTGCAGATAATTGACGCTTAGCTTTTTGAATGTCAGTGACTGAGTAGTTATTAGCCGGTCTTGTCGGAATATTATCTAAGTTGGATACCGGTCTTGACGGCAGATCACTTAAATAGATACCAGTGTTTTCGGCCCAGACTGGAGTGAAAACAACAGCGGTTACAAATGCCAATATCGAAAGTCGAAAAGGTGTTTTTTTTACCATAATGGATACGCTCGGCCTATAATTTGTGACTCGTCTAATGATCCCCAGTACCTGGAATCAAAACTGTATCTGGTGCGCCCCATCATCCACAGGCGACCATTCGGTACGACACCACTACGCGTTAGCTCCTGTTCGGTATGGCCAGATTCTGCTGCTAATGCCAGTCCCTCACCGACCATAGAGCCGTTAATTGCAGTCTCTTCGGGATCAACGGAGACTGTGTCTCCCGCAATGCCATCAACAATTTTCAGCCCTTTGCCATATGGTTGCATTAGCTCAGAATGAAAGGCGTAAATTTTCCCTTTGACGATTGATTTGTCCATTTTATCGACGAGATATATTCGGTACGGAGGAAGACATTGGTTATTTTGTGGATCGATACCAATCTCATACCGGTTAAGCACGTATAGCGTCAGCGGTGCGGTTAAGAAAATAACAACGATGCTGAAAACAATATGTTGCCTCCAGCTTCGCTTTTTACGAAATATTAAGCTCCATACTGATTTGGGTGTATTCATTCGCCCACCGCTATTGCTGAGTGTTGATGGTCTGGGGGATCTTGAGCCCCGTAGGGTAGCTATAAAGGGCTGAGGCATTGAGCACAAGATACCCCGCCTCTGACAGTTTCTCAGCGCGGGCTAATACCAGCCTTGACTGGGCTTCACCTAACGGTTGACCTTTATCGTCCATAAAGTTGATGACTGCAACATAGTCATAGGGCGAGGCTGGTGGGAATAACCGCCCAAAAAGGGCGGCTCCGATGAAACCAAAAAGCAGCGCAATTGCAGCGGTTTTAATCATGCGGCTAACCCCCGCTCAACCAGAATTTCGTTGATAGCCTCTTCGGTATTGATCCCCCGGGACTTTCTGTCTTTGATCGCGGCAACGTCTTTCGGGTCAGTCGAATAGAGAAGTAAGCTGAATGGGTCAACCACAAGTCTGCAAATACCCTGGCCCGCTTTAGAAATGACAAAGATTTCTGAGTAGACACCTTTCGTGGAACGAACGGTTTTAAGGAACCGGTAACCAGCCTCGTCCAGCGCCAGACGTTTATTTGCTTCAGCTTCGTTCACTGCGGATTCACTTTGCCCCAGCAAGAGCATAAAGGCTGAGTTATCTGCGATCGATTTCCCGATACTATCTTTGTAAATATCGTTGATAGACTGGGTGATGGTAATTGCAGCTCCGTTATATTTACGGAACCGGCGATAACCTTTCTCGATGAACGCCCCGATATTTCCTGATAACAATGCCCAGGCCTCATCGATAATGACCAGCTTCATCTGGCTACGGTCGCCCATGAACATGTCCTGCTGGATTTGATAAATCAGCTGAAGGAGGACAACCTGTTTAAGGTGTTCTGAACTTTCCAGTCGGGAAAGTTCAAGTACAGTGAACGGATTTTTGAAGTCGATATTGTTCTTACCAACAAAGTACTTCCCGTACTGGCCCGCACTCGTGAACGGATAGAGCTGATGGCCAATACGTTTAATGTCTTTATCTTCATCTTTCAGCAGTGAATCAGCAACCATATCAACGGTGGTCAGCTTCTTGTGTACACGGACAAGATCAGCTACATGTTGTTTAAGTCGAGACTCTTCGAATGAATTCAGACCTTCTTTAGGAGCTGCCATCACCGATAACAATCCGATGATCAGATCTTCTTCACCGCCACTGGAGTCATCATCTTCAGACTCACCGAAATAGTCTTCGATCAGTTCGAAGAAGTTAAGACATGGCCTGGTTTTGGGATTGAAGTCGAGATAATCGCCCTGGTAGGTCTCACAGATATTTTTGTACGAGTCACCTACATCAATACACCAGACTTTAGCCCCGAGGCTTCTGTAGGCGGTGATAATGTAGTTTGTCAGGAATGACTTACCCGACCCCGACTCAGCTGCGATACAGGCGTTATAGTTAGTATCAGAATCAAACAAGTCCAGTGATTGGATCTGGCCAGAGCGCGATGTCAGCATTAAGGCGGGTTTGTCTGTACCTTGCCAATCTGCATAGAGAGGTGAAAGTACCATCGCTTCACTGAGTGCCATTGTTCGATATCGGCCAATGGACTTTTCTGCTGATGCTTCGTTAAACATTGGCAGAGCTGACAGGAAAATTGGCGCAACATAGTAGGTATCTGGGATCATCTTAAACTGATAGGTGTTCAGATAACTTGCAGCTTCCTGAGCAGCGCGTAACACGCCATCTTTTGAGTTAGAGAAGATTGATACCGTAAATTTGGCTTTGCAAATTGGGTCGTTGTTATCAACTTTTTCGCTAAGAAGATCGAAGCCCTCACGCAAGTTTATGAGTGATGGAACCCACTTAATTAATGGGCCACTGGTTTGCTGAACAACCCAGTTACGTTTCGAGGTGAATTTAGTTTTTTCACTTTGCTGATCAAAGAAAATCAGGCTCATTGAGATGATGCAGGATGATTTAATTCCAGTAACACCACTCATCATATCGCCGAGAAAGTATTGCGCTTGCCCGGGAAAGAATCTTTTCGGGAATTTTCGCGCACTCAATGTTTTCACAAACGTTGTCGGTGTAGGTGCTTCTCCACGAAGCTCGGAATCTGTCGGATCACCAAAACCGCAATAGTCTTTCTTAATGAAAAACATGCGATCGTGGTCGACTAACTGTTCTGAAATGTACTTGTCTTCTTGTGGCTGTACCGGCGTCCGGTCTCTCCAGGAGGCGCTTTCACCCTGGTTGCAAATGGAGCTCAGAACATCGATGTAACTTTCACGCGTCAATGCACCGGGACACAAACCAGTGATGCTCAGCGTCGTTTCGAACACATTCCGCAGCTCGTTAACGTGATTGAATTCTTCTTCACGCATTTCATAGTTATATTTGATCGGAATTTTTACTGTAATGAGAAGCACACAATTTCGGACGCGAGTCCCGGTTCGCTTCATCGGCGTTTCGGTGCTTTTCAAAAGGAATTTAGAGCGGTTATAAATTGCGTTACGCAGGATTGCGTCCCGGCAATCCATACGCAATACGTCCATCCGGTTAATTTTCTGTACGATGTTTGGGCTTGCAACCAGGTCAAACTGAACGATAGTTTTGGCGGGGAAGTTGGAAGACAGCAACGTTTGAAGGTTAGTCATCTCCTTGCCGGTTGTCCCGCTTAAGGGACGACAAACAAATCCGAAACCAACATATTTGTTGTCGCACATAAACAAATGATTGGATTCGTCATATGCACGTACAGGACACAAGTCAGAAAAACGCTTCAGGTTTTTGAGTCGCTGAAAAATTAAAGATTCACTCATAATGCCTCCAGGATTCCCAAGAAAGTGTTACTTGTTCTCGATAAAGTTTTTGAGGCCTTGTTTTGGTGAGCCGAGTACGTAGGAGCCGTCATCACGCACAATGAAAGGGATCATGCTGACACCTAGTATCTGAGCCGTAACTTCACGTCGAGCCAGAGCCTGCATATCGCAGTTCTTTACCTGGTCGAATTTCTGAGTGGAATTTCCGCTGATAATTGCGCGGTCTGCGCGGTAGCGGTCGGATGCACAATACAATTCAATATTTCGCTGCTGGCTTGCCGGGCCCAGAGCTCCGAGCGACAGAACGCTAACGGTGAATTCTTTCGGGTCGAGGTCAGCAAGTGCTGAAAGTGGGGCTGCACAGGCTTCACAACCAGGTGCGGTAAATATCATGACCTTTTTAGGCCCATCGCCCCATACGGCTGGGCGCAAGTCCGCGATATTTAGGTTCAGCTCTTTCATCGGAATGATGCTGGCGTTCTTGGTTATTTCGCTCATGGTGGTCAGAGGCTTTTTAGCCCATGTGTCATAGAGCGTTCCCTGTATAACGAAGCGGCCATTAGAAGACAGCAAATTAACTTTCCCATCAATCTCTAGTGCGATGATGCCGTTAGTAGGGACGACAAAACGTTTTACTTCCTGCGAATTCTGAGGAATGTTCTTGAACGCTTTTTCATTGAAAATCGTATCGATATTCCCGGTGTTTGTTTTTACTGTATCGGCGAATACAGAAGCTGATGCAGAAAGTGCCACCAAAAGTGCCGCAGTCGCGACATGTTTGATAAAGTTCATAGTAACCGCTCCAAATGAGAGAGGTTTCATTTTCACATATTGATTTATTTTGCCGCAGGGAAAAGGGCTGCAAACTGTCCCCAAAAAAAGGAAGTGATGAAATGTTAATATCGGTTTTAATTACTCAATTAGTCCAAATAAAAAGCCACAAAAAAGTGGCTTTTTATTTATGCTTTATTATTACTGGAAGCCAACCGCAAATCCTGCACCAGCTCCAACACCACCGGCTGTATCAGCCGACATGCTAAAGCGGACGTTTACTTTTTCATTGATAGCGTAATTCGCTCCTCCCGAAATTGCCCCCTGGTCTCGGTACGCGCCCATCGCCATGCCAAAACCCGACACGTTATTGAGGAAGGGAATTGAAGCGATAGCAATTGCGCTTGCTGAGCCTGCTTTTGCTCTTTTATCATTACGGTCAACCGTCTTTTTAAGGTCAGAGAACTTCTGGTTTGTGTAGCTATTAGCTGAAGCCAAGGTCTGTCGGTCACCATCAATCCGTGACTGGCGCTCAGTATCGACAAGGAAATCAGTCCTTGAGTTGATGACAGATTCACGGGCATCCGTATGACTGTTTGCACTTACAAGAGTTTGAGCATCGCCAGCAACTCGGGATGCGCTTTCAGTTGCAATTAGACTGTCGGTACGAGCGTTGATCGACACTTCACGCTCGTCGGTATAAGTATTAGTATCCGTGGCAGTCTGGCTATTGTCGTTACTGCTACCAGACCCTGTACCACTTCCTGTCCCGCTGCCGTCCGTACCGTTATTGTTATTTCCGCCTGTAGTAGGTGGCGTTGTGTTAGAGCCAGAGCCAATGGATGAAAGGTACGAACTGATGGCACTATCAGTGTACGCCTGAAGTGAACTAAGGAAGGTGCGAATAAGCGGGGAAATTCTTCTCGGCTGACTCAGTCATTTCATTTCTTCATGTTTGAGCCGATTTTTTCTCCCGTAAATGCCTTGAATCAGCCTATTTAGACCGTTTCTTCGCCATTTAAGGCGTTATCCCCAGTTTTTAGTGAGATCTCTCCCACTGACGTATCATTTGGTCCGCCCGAAACAGGTTGGCCAGCGTGAATAACATCGCCAGTTGGTTATCGTTTTTCAGCAGCCCCTTGTATCTGGCTTTCACGAAGCCGAACTGCCGCTTGATGATGCGAAA